>DASYTI010000033.1 GCA_036002485.1 Candidatus Methylomirabilota bacterium
GGGGCCTTGCGCGGCTTCTTGTCATCCGCCGTCGGCGGCCTGGGCGCCGAGCCCCACGCGGCGGCCACGGGCTGCACCGCCTGCACGCCCTTCTCGTTCACCGCGCGATGGCACTCCACGCACCAGCCCATGGTCAGCTTCGTCGGCGGTATCGGCATCCCGGAGAGGTTGGCCAGATCATTGACCATGTTCTGCCCCGTCTTGGCATGCACCTGCTCCATGGCCTCGATGCGCCCATGGCAGGTCTGGCACTGGAGCCCCGCCGCGATGTGATTCTTGTGCGGGAACTGCGCGTGCTCGGGAATCTTGAAGATGCGCACCCAGGGGATGGGCTGCTGCTTTTCCCAGTACGCGTGAAGCTTCTGGACCTGCTCGTTGCCCTGGGCGGCCACGATCTTGTGGCACCCCATGCATCGCTCCACCGACGGCAGCCCGGCCGCGCTGCTTCGCCGGGCGCCCGTGTGACAGTACTGGCAGTCCAGCCGGTACGACCCGGCGTGGATGACGTGGCTGAACAGGATGGGCTGGACGGGGCCCTCGCGCTTCTCCGCCACCGGCAGCACCCGCTCCGGCTCGTACGGCGGACTGGCCAGGGTGCGCATATACGCGATGACCTCGTTGATCTGACGATCTCCCAGCTGCGGCTTGAAGGGCGGCATCAGCGCAGACAACCCGACCACCTGGGGCCCATCGGCAATGATCTTGTGCAGAAAGTGATCAGGCAGCGGGTTCATCACCAGCCCGAGCGTGAGGTTTTGCGGCTTGATCGGAAGGTTGGCGCCGCCCGGCCCATCGCCCTGGCCCGTGTCGCCATGGCAGGAGGCGCAGTACTGCGCGTAGGTCTGCTTGCCCCGCTCGAGGATGGCCTTGTCCATGTGAGCCGCGGGCCCACCGCCGGCGCGCTCGACCTTCTTTGAAGAGTCAGCGGAGCCCGCTTTGGGGTCGGAGGGCGCGGTGGCGGCCTGAACGCGATTGGCGGTGATCCTGGCGGCCAAGCTCGGGAACCCGGCCAGCAGCGCGATGAAAGCGACCGCAATGACGAGGCCGGCCGCGGCGGAAGGCCGCAAGAAACGATCCATTCGAGTTTCTCTCCTCCTTTAAACCCGGTACACGATACAGAAATTAGCCGCCGAGGTAAAGACGCTTCACTTCGGGGTCGGCCAGCAACGCGGCGCCGGCTCCCTCGAAGCGGTTCCTGCCGAGCTCGAGGACATAGCCGCGATCGGCCACGGCCAGCGCCTTGGCCGCATTCTGCTCCACCACCACGAGGGTATAGCCCGACTGCTTCATGGCCATGAGCCTCTCGAAGATCAGCGAGACGAATTTGGGAGAGAGCCCCAGCGACGGCTCATCGAGAAGGATGAGCTTGGGACGAGTCATCAGGGCGCGGGCGATGGCCACCATCTGCTGCTCGCCGCCCGACATGGTGCCGGCCTTCTGACGCTGCCGCTCGCTCAGGATGGGAAAGAGGCCGAAGACCTGCTCCTGGGCTTCGCGGAGGCGGCGCCCATCGCGCTCGATATAACCGCCCATCTCGAGGTTCTCCAGCACGGTCATCTGCGGAAAGACGATCCGCCCCTGCGGCACGTAGGCGAGGCCCCGCGGCAGGACCTGATCGGGACGCAGCCCGGTGATCTCCTGGCCGTCGAAGAGGACGCGGCCGGTCGTGACCTTCACGAAGCCGACCATGCTCTTGAGCGCCGTCGACTTGCCGGCGCCATTGGGCCCGATGACGCTGACCATCTCGCCCACGCGTACCTCGAGGGAGACATCGTGGAGAATGGGCATCTTGCCGTAGCCGGCCGTCAGCCCCTGAGCCTGCAGAAGGATGGGGTTCATGGCTCGCGCCGGCAGATGTAGAGGACATGGGGATACGGCAGGATGTCCACCATGAGATGGCGGCGAACGCCGAAGCCGATATCGCTCAGCAGCGCGGTGAGCTCGCCCGCCTCCCAGTAGTGGACGGGGGTAGCCGGGTCCATGATCTTGTCCAGGATCAGGGTGAACCACCGCTTGTAGGCGGGCGTGCGATCCACGTCTTTGATCACGAGCATCCCCTCGGGCGGGAGGACCTTGGCCACTTGCTCGAGGAGAGGCCGGACGGCCTCCACCGGGATATGGTGCACGATGTCGAGCATGTAGACGGCGTCGAACCCCTCCCCGCCACGAAAATCCATGACGTCGCCCACGTCGTAGCGGACATTGGCGAGGCCGAGCCGCCGCGCCGCCGCCTGCGCCATGGCGATTCGGCGCGGATTGCGGTCGAGCCCCTGAAGCCTGACCTCCGGCAGCACGCTGGCGTAGTAGAGCGAGAAGAGGCCGAATCCACAGCCGAGATCGAGCACGCGCCCACGCACGGGCAGATACTGGCCGATCTCGTCCAGAAAGCGCTGGCGGAGGATCCAGAAGCGCCCCCAGCAGTAGCCGCGGACGATCCAATCGTCGTAAGCGCGGATGACTCTAAGAACGGACTCGCTGCGCATAGATCCGATAGCCGTCGCCCTCCACGGCCAGGCGGTAGTCGCCCTGAAGAACGCGCGCGGCGGCCGGCCAGGCGTCCAGCCGAGCATAGCCGGCGCGGCGCCACGTGTCGCGGAAGATCACCACGGCCGCGGGCCGCCCCTCCTCGAGACCGTGCGCGAACTCGGCGCGAAGGGCCTGGATGCGCGGGTCTCCCTCGTCGTGAAAGAAATGGAAGTCGTAGAGGAAGCGCGTGGGCTGGCGAAGGTGCAGGCGCAGGAGCGCGTGAATTCCGCCCTCCGTCACATCCATTACCTGCACGGTTTCCCCCGGGACCACGAGCGGCTCGAGATCGCGCACCAGGGCCGAGACGCGCCGCTCCTTGGCGGCGATCCAGGGCGCATCGGCCGCGTCCACGCCCTTGACGCCCAGAAGAGCCACGACGATCACGAGGAGGCCCAGGCTCGCCGCGCGCGACAGGCGCGGCGCGACGTCCCACCGACGCGGCGTCGCCGGAGAAGCGGGGGCCAGCGCCACGGAGCCAAGAGCGCAGAGAAAGACGGCCAGCGGATAGAGGTGATACTCCCACCCCTTGCCCTGGCTCGCGAAGTGCCAGCCGCCATACACCGCCCCCAGGACGGCGAGGGCGCGCCTGATCCCGTACGGCGCCGCGATGCGATACGCTGCGCCCACGAGGGTGAGGGCCACGAGGCAGGTCCAGATCTGCCAGCCATAGGCATGCCCGCGCATCGTTTGCCAGATCGACTCTCCTCCTACGCGGCTGTAGAGCGGCAGAACATACTCCGTCGCGATGGCGGCGAAGGGCCCGAGCCCGCCGCGAATCGCGAGCCAGCCGAGGACCAGGGCGGGCGCCGCGAGCCCGGTGCCCATCCACACCGCCACCGCGGCGAATGTCGAGCGGCCCCCTCGACGCGAGCCCAGGAGCACGATGGGCGCGCAGGCGAGCCAGAAGCCCGCCACATGGGGCTTGATCGTCATACCGGCGCCCGCGGCGAGGCCGCCCCACACCAGCGGCGCGAGCGCTCCGCCCGTCTCCCAGCCGCGCGCCACGCCCCAGGCCGCGAGGACAAGGCAAAGGGCGAGCAGAAAATCGCGCTGGCCCACCCGCCACGCGCCCCCGGCGAGATGATAGAGAATGAAGAGCAGCGCGGCGCCCAGCCCGCTCCAGTCGTCGCCCATTCGCCGGCAGTATCCCCACAGCGCCACCGCCGTAGCGGCGAGCCAGCTGAGATCGAAGAGCCTCCAGGCCAGGCTCCCTTCGCCCAGCGTCTTGATCACGGCCAGATGGATCAGGTAGATGCCGGGCAGATTCATGTCGAAGACGTCGCGGTACGGCACGAGGCCCTGGGTGGTGAGCCAGGCGACATAGTGCATGAGGGGGGCGTCGTGGATGAGCGGCCAGCCCCGCGAGAGCCAGCCGAGATAGAGGGCAAGCCCGGCGCTAGCGGCCAAAATAGGCTTCAATCACTCGCTCGTCGGTCTGGATGACGCCGGGCGGGCCCTCGGCCAGCTTCTCGCCGTGGTCGAGGACGAAGACCGTCTCGCAGAGTCCCATGACGACCTTCATGTCGTGCTCCACGAGGAGCACGGTCTTGCCCCGGTCGCGCAGCTGCCGCACGGCGTCCAGGAGCTCGTTGAGCAGGGTGCGGTTGACCCCCGCCGCCGGCTCGTCGAGCAGGATGAGGTCCGGGTCGGTCATGAGCACCCGGACGAACTCCACCAGCTTCTGCTGCCCGTAGGAGAGATTGCCCGCGTATTCCCCGGCGAGCCGCTCGAGCTTGACGAAGCGGAGGAGCTCCTCGGCGCGAGCGCGGGCCGGGGCATAGTCATTGGTGGTGACGACGAGGAGATTCTCGAGCGCGGTCAGCTCGGGAAAGACCCGGATGATCTGGAAGGTGCGGCCGATGCCCTCGTGAAAGACCTGATGCGGCTTGAGGCCGTCGATCCGCCGTCCCTTGAAGCGGATCTCGCCCTCGTCGCGCGGCTCGATGCCGGTGATGCAGTTGAACAGCGTGGTCTTGCCCGAGCCATTGGGCCCGATGAGGCCGTAGATGCGGCCGGGCTCGAGGCTGAGCGATACGCGATCCACGGCGGTGACGCCGCCGAAGCGTTTGAGGACCCGGTCCACCTCGAGGATGGGCGGCATCAGCGTAGTGCGTGCCGGCAGTGCGGCGAATGGAGCAGGGGGCATCCCCCGTGGACCACGCTGACTCGCAACCCGCTGCGTCGTCTCGTAAGGGGCCACGAGACTCTAGTCTTGCGCTTCGCCAGCGCGCAGAAGATACGGGTCCACGGGGGATGCCCCCTGCCCCACTCGCCGCCGCGAGCCGACGAACCGCTGCAAGAAGACATTCGTTAGATGGTGCGGGGGAGGTTGTACTTCTGCTGGAGGACGCCGAGGATGCCCCGCGGCATGAGGAGGACGACGGCGACGATGATGGCGCCGAAGAGGAGCTGGTGGAGGTAGATGAAGCGGGCCCACACCAGCTCCTGGAAGGTGAACAGGAGGATGGCGCCCAGCACGGGGCCCCAGATGGTCCCCTTGCCGCCAAAGAGGGCCATCACGATCATGGTGATCGTCGTGATGAGGGGGAAGACGCTGGTGGGCTCGATGTAGCCCTGGTCCCGCGCGGCCAGCCCGCCGACTATCCCGGGCCCCACCGCCGAGAGGAGGAACGCGTAGAGCTTGTAGCGGAAGGTATCGATGCCCATCGCCTCGGCCGCCACCTCATCCTCCCTGATCGTCATGAGACGCAGGCCGAAGCGGGAGGTGATGATCACGTAGGTGAGCCCGGTGACGGCGAGCGCCACCAGACCCATCGCATAGTAGATCGGCACGCTCGCGTGGAGGGTGGGCAGGGAGAGGCCGCTCCCGCCGCCCGTGAGCCCCTCGTAGTAGGACACGATCACGCGTAAAACCTCATTGAGTCCCAGCATGGCGATGGCGAAGTACGGCCCCTTGAGTCTGAGGCATGGCCAGCCGATCACCAGCGCCAGCACCATGGCCATGACGCCGCCGGCCAGGGCGGCCAGGGGCCACGGCCATGCGAGTCGCGTGATCAGGATGCCCGTGCTATACGCGCCCATGCCGAAAAAGGCCACGTGGCCGAACGACACGTACCCCGTGAGCCCCGAGATCAGGTTCCAGGATTGAGCCAGCGCTATCCACATGAAGAGCTGGAGCATGGTGCGGACGCCATAGCCCGTGCCCTGCATCGGGTACAGCGCGAGGGCGAACAGCACGACGGCGAGCCCGACGAAGAACCCGCGCTTCACGAGGAGCGCCCCCCGAGCAGGCCCGTGGGCCTCACCAGCAGCACCAGGACGAGCAGGATATAGGCGACCGCCTCGTTGACCTGGGTGGTGAGGAACAGCGAAGAGAGCTGCTCGATGAGGCCGAGAAGCAGGCCGCCCAGCAGCGCGCCCGGGTAGTTGCCGGCTCCGCCCAGCACGATCACCAGAAACGACTTGAAGGTGTAGACCTGTCCCATCTCGGGCTGAATGGCCACCATCACGGCGATCAAGGTGCCGCCCGCAGCCGCGAGGGCAGCCGCGACGCCAAAGGCCAGCATGTGAATCCCCTGCACGTTGATCCCGCAGACCTGGGCGCCCTCCCGGCTCTGGGACACCGCGCGGACGGCCTTGCCGAGACGGGTCTTTTGCAAGAAATAGAAGGCGCCCGCGGTGATTACGAGGGCAAAGGCACAGGCGATCACGCGAGACTTGGAGAATGCGAAGGGCCCCAGGACGAAGGATCCCGTGAGGTACTCCACGGACCTCAGATCGGAGGTGAAGGCGAGCTGGGTCAGGTTGACGATGGCGATGGAGACGCCGAAGGTGAGGAGCAGGGAAGACAGCTCCGGGGCGTCCACCACCCGTCGCACGAGGAGGCGCTGGAGGACGACGCCCACCACGAACAGCGCCGGCATGGACACGAGCAGCGAGAGATACGGGTTGAGCCCGACCCAGTGGAAGAGCCAGAACGTGGTGTAGGCGCCCAGCATGAGGAGCGGTCCATGGGCCACATTGAGCACCCGCATGACGCCGAAGATGAGCCCCAGGCCCAGGGCCACCATCGCATAGAGCGAGCCGGCCAGGAGGCCCGAGATGACCACCTGGCCGATCATGGTGGGGGTGATGACGACAGTCATGGAGCCTCGCGCGTCGAGAAGGCCCTAACGAGCCGGCGCCCGCCGGAGCTCCGGCGGGCGCCCTGCCTGTGGTGAGCCAAACGATCCTGTGGTCAGCGTTGATTCCACGCGGGAGTGGGGAAGCGCGCCTTGCCGCCGGCCAGGTCATCCGGCCATACCGTCGCTTTCTTGCCGTCCTGCCACTGGAACATGACCATCTTGTGGGCGACCTGGAAGCCGTCCGGGTCCACCTTGTAGTCGCCGAAGAACGTCCGCGTCTCCAGCTTGAGCAGCTGCTCGCGCACCTTGTCGGAGTCCAGGGTGCCCGCGCGCTTGACGCCTTCCGCGTAGATGATGCAGCCGGCATACCCGGCCGCCGAATGATAGACGGGCTCGCGCCCGAACTTTTTCTGGTAGGAGTCGACGAACTCCTTCTGGCCCGGATACGGCAGGGTGGCCTCCCACTGCGTCGAGCCATAGACGTATTCCGCGTTCTGCTTGAGCAGCTCGTAGAACTTGGGAAGGTCGCCGCCCACCGTCACCCCGTACATCTTCGCGTTGACGTTGAGCTCCCTCATCTGGCGGGTGATGGCCACGGCGTCATCGAAGTAGGTGGAGGCCGCGATCACGTCGGGGTTCGCCGCCTTGACCTTGGTCAGGAGCGCCGAGAAGTCGGTGTTGCCCTTCGGGTACGCCTCCTGGAAGACCACCTGCATCCCCTTCTTCTTGGCGATCTCGGCCACGCCCGTCGCGGACGCCTTGGTGAAGAGCGTGTCCTCGTTCAGGATGGCCACGGTCTTGAGCCCGCGCTTGGCGGCAATGTCGATGAGCCCCTCCAGGTACGCCTCCGCGGGCGAGATGACCATGAAGATGTACTTGCGTCCCTTCTTGAAGATGGACGTGGTGGCGGCCAGGGGCGAGACCATGACCTTCTGGTACTTCTCGCTCACGTTGGCCACCGCCTCCGTGATCGGTGAGGAGTACGGCCCCATCACCGCTTCCACCTTGTCCTCGGTGATCAGCTTCTCGTAGAGGCGCACGCCGGTGGCCGGCATGGACTGGTCGTCGTAGAAGACGAACTCGACCTTGCGCCCCAGCAACCCTCCCTTGGCGTTCAAGTGCTCCGCGCACAGCTCGTACCCTTCCTTCTGGTACGTGCCGGGCTGGGCATAGGTGCCCGTCAGCGACAGCGATGCGCCGATCTTGATCGGGGCCTGCGCGTGCGCTTCGGATGCGGCGAAAAGCGCCAGCGCCACGGCGGCGGCGCCCACGAGTTTCCCCAGCGGTATGGTCATCAGAGTCCTCCTCGAGTGGTCCGGAAATGGACCGGGGACAGCTCGAAATGCCCTTTCTTCTAGCAAACTTGCCGTGACCTGTCAAGGTTCCGCGGGCGGCTACTTGAGCGACGTGAAGGTGAACGCGCGAATGATGTGACGCTGGGCCACGATGAAGACCGCCAGCACGGGGGCCACCACGAACATGCTGCCCGCCATGATGACGTGCCAGCGATCGCCGGTGCCCTCCTCGCGCAGCATGGCCACGCCGATGGGCAGCGTGCGCACCGCCTCGCTGGTCGTCATGACGAGCGGCCAGAAGAAGTCGTTCCAGTGGTAGACCACGCTGAACAGCGAGAAGGCCACGAGCGTGGGCCGCGCGATCGGCGCCAGCACGCGGAAGATGATCGTGAAGGTGCCGGCGCCGTCGACGCGGGCGGCGTCCACGATGTCGTCCGACACCTGCAGGAAGGCATCGCGGATCAGGAAGGTCCCGAGCGCGGAGACCGCGTAGGGCACGATGAGCGAAGCATACGTGTTGAGCAGCCCGAGCTTGCTGAACAGCATGTAGAGCGGCACGAAGCGCACCTGTGGCGGCACGATGAGGCAGGCGATCACGATCAGGAAGCACGCATCCCGGCCGCTCCAGCGCAGCTTGCTGAAGGCAAAGCCCGCCAGACAGCCGAAGAAGAGCTGGCAAACGACGATACCCACGGTCTGGATCGCGTTGTTCACGGCGTAGCGCAGGAACGGCCCCGAGGCCCACGCCTTGGCGTAGTTCTCCCAGTGGGGCGGGGCGGGCCAGAGGGCGGGCGGGAACCGGGTCACGCCGGCCATGTCCTTGAGCGACGTGCTGACCATCCACACGTAGGGAAAGACCTCGATGAGCGCCACCAGCGCGAGCGCGGCGAGCGTGAGCGCGCGGATCGACACGCGGCGCCCGCTCACGTGAGGTAGTGGACGCGGCGCCGGAAGGCCAGCCACTGGGCGAAGGTGAGCGCCACGATCACGATGAAGAAGAGCACCACCGCCGCCGACGCCTTGCCGAGCTTGAAGTACTGAAAGGCCTGCTCGTAGATGTAGTACACGTAGATCATCGTCGCGGTGACGGGGCCGCCCTGGGTCATGATCTTCACGATGTCAAAGCCCTGGAAGCTCGTGATCGTCAGGGTGACCACGAGGAAGAGGGTGGTGGGAGTGAGCAGCGGCCACGTAATGTGGCGGAAGCGCTGCCAGCCGCCCGCCCCGTCGAGCGCCGCCGCCTCGTAGAGGTCGCCGGGAATGGCTTGCAGGCCCGCGAGGTAGATCACCATCGGGTAGCCCACCGTTTTCCACACGGTGACGAGCACGAGCGTCCAGAGTGCCCAGCGATGGTCGCCGAGCCAGTTCACGCCTCGCAGGCCGACGAGCCGAAGCACGTAGGCGACCAGGCCGTACTGCGGGTCGAGCAGCCAGATCCAGAGCAGGGACACCGCGACCCAGGAGACGACGTAGGAGCTGAAGATCGACGCCTGCAAGAGCGCGCCCAGGCGCGTGCGGTCGTTCAGAAGCACCGCCAAAACGAGCCCCAGCGTCTGGGACAGCACCACCACTCCCAGGGAGTACTTGACGGTGTTGGTGACGACCTCCCAGAACTCCGTGGAGACGAGCGCGCGGTAGTTCGCGGCGCCCACCCAGCGCGCGGGCATCACGAGGTCCCACTCGTACAGGCTCACCCACGCCGAGTAGGCGACCGGATAGAGGTAGACGAGGGCGAAGAGCAGCAGCGAGGGCGCGGCCAGGGCGTACCCCAGCCGCGCCTCCGCGCGCGCCCGCCTACTGCTGCTTGGCGAGTATCTCGTTGGCCTTGGCCTCTGCCGCCTGCATGATCTCCGCCGCGGTCTTGATGCCGAGCACCGCGGCCTCGAGGTTCGGCTGGATCACTTCCCGCTGGATCTCGATCAGCGCGGGCGTGTACGGAAAGCGTTGCGCCGTCCGGAGCTGGTCGATGGCGGTCTTGTAGTTCGGGTTCTGCTTGTAGAAGGCCTGCATCTCGGGCGAGTTGACGGCCGAGGTGCGGATCGGCATGTAGCCGGTGGCCTTCGACAGCGAGATGGTCTGCGCGGGCTCGGTCATCCACTTGAGAAAGGCCCAGCCGGCTTCCTTCTGGGCCGGGGGCGCGTCTCGGGCGATGACAAAGAAAGTCCCGCCCGTGGGCACCGCTTGCTTGACCTTCCCAGGCAGGAAGGCGGTGCCGAGCTTGAACTTGGCGTTCTCGGTCATGTAGTTGAGGAAGGCCGTCGAGGTGAAGATCATCGCCGCCCGGCCGTTGATGAAATCGGTGTTGGTGACGGTCCAGGCGTTGTAGTCCTTGCCCGGCGGCCGCTTCATCGTCTTGTCCTTGTTGACGAGGTCCACCCAGAACTGGAGAGCCTCCGTCCCCTTGTCGCGGAAGGCGGCCTTCTTGCCGTCGGGCGTCAGCAGCGAGCCGCCCGCCTCGTGGAGCAGCGCGTACCAGAACCACCAGTCCACCGGCACCTCGAAGCCGTACGTCTTGGTCTCGCCGCCCTCGCGCACCGTGAGCTTGGCCGCCGCATCCCGCAGCTCGTCCCACGTGGCCGGCACCTTCACGCCCTTGGCCGCGAGCATGTCGGCGTTGTAGTAGAGGATGGGCGTCGAGCGGAAGAAGGGCAGCGCCATGAGCGGCGCCGCCGGCTTGCCCAGGTAATCGAAATAGGTGTGCTGGGTCTGCCCGGGCAGGTAGTCCTCGAGGTTGGCGCCGTTCGGACCCTTGGCGTAGGGCTCGAGGTTCTCGAAGAGCCCGGAGGCGGCGAGCTGCGGGATGGCCTCGCCGATCACGTGGAACGTGGCGGGCGCGGTCTTGGTCGCCGCGGCGGCGCGGATCTTGGCCAGGGCCTCGAAGTAGTCGCCCTGGAAGGTCCCCTCGATCCTGTACTTGGACTGCGACTCGTTGAACCGCTTGATGTGGGCCTCGGTGACCTCGCGGTTCGTGCCCCCGAAGGAATACCAGAACTGGGCCACGACGGGGCCCTGGGCCGCGGCCGGACCGGCCGCGCCGAGGAATCCGGCAATCATCAGCAGGGCCAGCGCTCGTCTCATCTTCTTGTGCCTCCTCTGGTCTTGGGTGGCTCTCTGGAGCAGACGGCTGCCGCGGCCGCGATGCAGCGGGATTATAGCGCGGGTTCTCCCACGCGATTTGTTGGTGATATGTGAATTGACTGATCGCGCGGGCCCCGCTATTGTGGCCCGGCCATGCTGAGGACGACGCTCGCGGGCAGCCTTCCCAAGCCATCCTGGCTCGCCGATCCGAGCGCTCAGCTCTTCGCGCCGTGGGTGGCCCCGGCCGACCGGTTGCGTGAGGCCCAGGACGACGCCGTGCGCCTGGCCCTCCTCGACCAGGAGGAAGCCGGCCTCGACATCGTCTCCGACGGCGAGCAGCGGCGCCGGCACTACATCTGGGGATTCCTGGATGGCTTGACGGGCACCGATACGGAACGGCTCGGGAAAAAGCGGACGCGGGGCGGCCGCTACGTCGCCGAGCAGGACGTGGCCAGGATCATCGGCGAGGTGACGCGACCGGGGCCCGTCATGGGCTCGGCCCTCGCCTTCGCGAAGGCCCACACGCGGCGCCCGGTCAAGGTCGCTCTGCCGGGTCCCATGACCATGGTCGACACCACGCTCGACGAGCACTACCGCCAGGACGAGGAGAGCCTGGCCATGCGCTTCGCCGCCCTCCTGAACGCCGAGGCCCGCGACCTGACCGCGGCGGGAGCCGACGTGATCCAGTTCGACGAGCCCTGCTTCAACATCTACCTCGACAAGGTGAAGGCCTGGGGGATCCGGGCCCTCGAGGCGGCCATCGACGGCGTGAGCTGCACGACGGCCATCCATATCTGCTACAGCTATGGAATCCCCCGCGTCCTCGCCTGGAAGCACAAGAACACGGAATGGGGCCAGTACGCGGTCACCCTCCCCCTGCTTCGCGAGACGCGGATCAATCAGATCTCCGTCGAGTGCGCGGCCTCTGGGGTCGACGTGGCCCTCCTGGCGGAGGCGCGCGGGAAGGACATCCTCCTCGGCGTCATCGACGTGGGCACCGAGGAGGTCGAGTCGCCCGCCCTCGTGGCCGAGCGCATCAGGAAGGCGCTCCCGTACGTGGATGCCGGGCGCCTCTTTCCCTGCACGGATTGCGGGCTGGTGCCCCGCAGCCGGGAGTCGGCGCGAGGAAAGCTCCGGGCTCTCGTGGAGGGCGCGCGGCTCGTCCGCCGCGAGCGGGGAGCCGTGACCTGAGAGTCGCCGTCCTCGGCCGACGACGTGATGCGCGACCGGAGCGCGCTTGACAACGCTTCCGCCGCGATTCTAGAGTCTGCCAGCCCCATCACCCAGTCACCGTGCAAGGAGGCACTGGCCATGCGACGATTCCTTGTCCTCGCCCTCGTGTCAGGGATGCTTCTCGTCGCCGCCCCCGCACCCGCCGCGGCGCAGGACACGCTCAAGATCGGCGCGCCCCAGCCCATGACCGGCCCCGACGCGCCGTTTGGCGACAAGTTCAAGAAGGCGTACGGGATGGCCGTCGAGGAGATCAACGCCAAGGGCGGCGTCAACGGCAAGAAGATCGAGGTGATCATCGACGACCACCAGGCCAAGAACGCGCTGGCCGCCACGGTGGCCGAGAAGCTGATCACCCAGACCAAGGTACTCGTTCTCACCGGAGGCCGCGCCTCGGGTCAGGCCGTGGAGATCGCCTCCGTGGCCCAGAGGCTCAAGACGCCGTACGTGGTCGATCACCCGTCGGCCGACATCATCACCTCGAAGGGCTTCGAGTGGGTGTTCCGGAACAACCCCACGGGGTCCATCTACCCGCAGGCCTTCAACAAGTTCATCACGGAAGTGCCGGGGGCCATGCCGAAGTCCGCCGCCGTGGTCTACGACAACACGGTCTTCGGCAAGACCATCGCGAACTCCGCCATGACCTTCCTCAAGTCCAAGAACGTGCCAATCGTCAATGACGAGGCCTACCCGGTCAACAGTCTCGACTTCAAACCGCTGATGACCAAGGTCAAGGCCGGCAATCCGGACTTCCTGCTCATGGTCGCGGTGGCGACCACGGACGCCATCCTCCTCACCAAGCACGCCAAGGAGATCGGGGTGGCCCCGCGGGCCTTCGTCGGATTCGGCGGCGGGTTCGGGGTCGAGGACCTCGCCAAGGAGCTGGGGCCGCAGAGCCAGAACGTCTTCTCCTCGGCCGCGTGGTCGGGCAATCCCAACGACCCGACCGTGAAGGAGTTCTACAAGAAGTTCCACGACAAGTACGGCATCTGGCCCAAGGAGCACGAGGTCGAAGGCTACGCCATCGTCTACGTGATCGCCGACGCGCTGCGGCGCTCGTCGCTCGGCGGCAATCTGGACGCCGATCGCGAGACCATCCGCCAGGCGCTGCTCAAGACGGACATGACCACCGTGTTCGGAAAGGTCAAGTTCGGGAACTGGGCCGGCCCGCTCGGCGACAAGTACACGAACCAGAACATCTACTCCCCCGATCATTCGGTGCTCGCGCAGTGGCTGGACGGCAAGCTCCAGAACGTCTGGCCCAAGTCCAACGCCGAAACCAACTACGTCTTCCCGGACAACACGGTCAAGCGCTGACGCCTCCTCCCGCCTCCGCCCGCTTCTCGGCCGAGAAGCAGGCGGAGGGCGGACCATCGTCGTGGACACCTTCTTTCAGAGTCTGGTCAGCGGCGTTCTGACCGGCTCGCTCTACGCCATGATCGGCGTGGGGCTGACCGTGGTCTTCGGCGTCATGCGCATCATCAACCTGGCCCACGGCGACCTCGTGATGCTCGGCATGTACGGGGCCTTCTGGAGCCACGTCCTGTGGCGGATCGATCCCTTCATCTCCCTCGTGCTCTGGGTTCCCCTCATGTTCCTGGGGGGGACGCTCGTCTATCGCTTCCTCCTGCGCTCGATCATCCCCGGGGGAGAGCTCAATACCCTGCTCTACACGGCGGGCTTCTCTCTTCTCATCGCCAACGTCGCGCTCTTCTCGTGGACGGGCGACTACCGCACGATCAAGCTGCCCTACGCGATCACGCCTCTCCGACCGTTCGGCATCGCCGTGCCGATCCCCCTGGCCCTCGCTTTCGCCCTGGCCACCGCCATCACGCTGGCCCTCTACCTCTTCCTCGCTCGTACCGACCTCGGCCGCGCCATCCGCGCCACCAGTCAGAACCCCGAGGCGGCGGCCTTGATGGGGATCGACGCCGGGCGCGTCAGCATGGTCACCTTCGGTCTGGGGAGTGCCCTCGCCGGGGCCGCGGGAATCCTCCTGGCGCCTTCGCTGTACCTCTACCCGACGGTGGGAGAGATCCTCATCGCCAAATGCTTCGTCATCGTGGTTCTCGGCGGCCTCGGCTCCGTGGCCGGAGCCATCGCGGGAGGGATCCTCCTCGGCCTCGTCGAGTCACTGGGCGCCGTGTACGTCTCCGTGGCCTACAAGGACACCATCGGCTTCGTCATCTTCCTGCTCGTGCTGCTCTTCCGCCCCTCGGGCCTCTTCGGCGTCGGCAAATCGTGAGCCGCGCGGCCGCCGTCGCCCTCGTCGTCATCCTCATGATGGCACCGCCGTTGCTCACGGCAAACTCTTTCCTCCTCCACCTGGGCATCACCATGCTGCTGTGGACGCTGCTCGGCGCGTCGTGGAATCTCCTCGGCGGCTTCGCGGGCCAGGTCTCTTTCGGGCACGCGACCTTCTTCGGAGTGGGCGCCTACGCCACCATGCTGCTCTACCTCCGCCTCGGCCTGGCCCCGTGGTACGGGCTGGCCCTGGGCGGCCTCGCGGCGATGCTCGTCTCGCTGCCCATCGGACTGATCTGTTTCCGCCTCCGGGGGCCTTACTTCTCGCTGTCCACCCTCGCGGTGGCGGAGATCGTGAGACTGGTGGCCCTCAACTGGGAAGCGCTCACCAACGGTCCCGTGGGTCTCTTGATCACGGGGCTGCCGAGCGTGGCCCTGGGCGGGCGGGTCATCAACTGGGAGAGCAAGCTCCCTTTCTATTGCGTCATCGCCGCTCTGGCCGCGCTGGCCATGGCCGCGACCCGGCAACTCTCACGCGCGAGGCTGGGCGCCTATCTGGTGGCCATCCGCGAAGATGAAGACGCCGCGGAGGCAATCGGGATCGACACGGTGCGAGCCAAGGTGCTCACCCTCGCCCTCTCCGCCTTCTTCACGGGGCTGGGGGGCGGCTTCTACGGCTTCTACTACCGTTACGTGGACCCGGATGCCGTGTTTCCCATCGCGCTCTCCGTGGAGATGGTCTTCATCGCGGTGGTGGGCGGGCTTTCCACCGTGGTGGGCCCGGTGATCGGGGCCGTGTTCCTCACCAGCATCGGCGAGCTGTTCCGCGAGCGCTTCCAGGTCGGCCACCTGATCTTCTACGGGCTGTTCATGATGCTCGCGATCCGTTATCTGCCCGAAGGGATATGGGGCAGTCTGCGGCGCGCCTTGGCGGGCCGTCCGAGAGCCGAGCCTTGGCGCTCCTGACCGTCATCGATCTGACCCGCGACTTCGGCGGTCTCCGCGCCGTGGCCGGCTTCTCCTTCCAGGTCGAGGGCGGGGAGATTCTGGGGCTCATCGGGCCCAATGGCGCGGGCAAGACCACGGTCTTCAACTTGATCACCGGCTTCCTGCGCCCGACATCGGGTCAGATACTAATCGAGCGACGGAGCATCGTCGGCCTGCGGCCTCATGCCGTCATCCGGCAGGGCATTGCCCGGACCTTCCAGGTGGTGAAGCCTTTCCCCAAGCTCTCCGTGAGAGAGAACGTCACCCTGGCCGCTTTCACCCACGAGCGGACACGGCGGCGCGCGGAAGCTGTGGCCTCTGGCCTCCTGGAACGCGTGGGACTGGGAGACCGGCTGGGCACCCCCGCCGCCGATCTCACCCTGAGCGGGCAGAAGCGCCTCGAGATCGCGCGGGCCCTGGCCACCCGCCCGAGGGTCCTTCTCCTCGACGAGCCCATGGGAGGCCTCAATCCTCGCGAGGTGGACGAGGCGTCAGCTCTCGTCAAGGGGATACGCGCCGACGGCGTCGCCGTCGTCCTCGTCGAGCACGTGATGAAGGCCATCATGCGCATCTCCGATCGCGTGGTGGTGATTCACCACGGGGAGAAGATCGCGGATGGCGCGCCGGATCGCGTGGTCCAGGACCCGAGCGTGATCGCGGCCTACCTCGGCACGCGGAGAAGCTGACATGCTGCGTGTGGAAGACCTCGAGGTCGCCTATGGCAAGATCCAAGCGCTCTGGGGTGTGACGTTCGAGATTTCGGAAGGTGAGATCGTCGCCCTGGTGGGCGCAAACGGCGCCGGCAAGACCACCACGCTCAAGACTCTCTCCGGCCTCCTTCGCCCCCAGAGGGGGCAGATGTCCCTGGACGAGCGCCGGCTCGACCACCTCTCCCCCGCGGAAATCGTGGAGCTGGGCCTCGTGCACGTGCCGGAGGGGCGGAAGCTCTTCCCCGAGATGACCGTGCTCGACAACCTCCTGATCGGGGGTTACCCGCGCACGGCCCGGCCCGAGCGCCCTCGCCGGCTCGAGGAGGTCTTCGCGATCTTCCCGACGCTGGCCGAGCGCCGCCGACAGCTCGCGGGCACCCTCTCGGGCGGCGAGCAGCAGATGGTCGCCATCGGCCGAGGACTCATGGCCGGCCCTCGCCTCCTCATGCTCGACGAGCCATCGCTCGGGCTCGCCCCCATCATGGTCGAGGAGATGTTCCGCGTGATCGGAGACATCAACCGGGCCGGCGTGACGGTGCTTCTGGTCGAGCAGAACATCGAGCATGCCCTTGCTCTTGCCCACCGGGGCTTCGTCCTCGAGTCGGGCCGGATGGTCCTGTCAGGGACGGGTCAGGATCTGCTGGCGAGCGCGCGTGTGCGCGAAGCCTATCTCGGGCTCTGAGTCTTCTTCGGTTCTGGGGGGGAGCGAGCCACGCTCCTCCCCCAGACCCCCCCACGGCTCCGTGATGGGGCTGGGAATGGCTTGACGTGATGCCCGGGAACGGGAATCATGCCGGGGTCATGGCCAAAGACGTGCGCCCCCTGCACCACGCCGACCGCCGACGGGACGTGATGATGCCCTACGCGCCGGCCCTGCTCGTCCGCCGCGGGAGCCTGGTCTTCCTCTCGGGTGTCACCGCGGCGCCCGTCTACCACAGCCATCCGCACCGCGAGGAGGAGTTCGACCTGCCCCAGACCATGCGCGAGCAGGCCGTGCTCGCCATGGAGAACCTGAAAAAGACGCTCGAGGCTGCGGGCTGCACGCTGGGCGACATGGTGTCCGCCACGCGCTATCTCACCGACGTGAGCGAGCAGGACGATCTCAACCGGGTCTGGGCCGATTATCTGGCCGGGCACCTGCCGACCACGACCACCGTGGAGGTCTCGAGGCTCGCCACCCATCGCAACTGCAAGATCGAGATCAGCGCCATCGCCGTCGCCGACTCCGCGCCACCCGAGAAGCCCCGCAGACGCCGGATCGCGCGACGCGCTCCGAAAGGACGACGCCAGTGACGCTTGGCTTTGTCGGGCTGGGCGCCATGGGCGGACGGATGGCCAAGCGGCTGCTCGACGCCCGCTTGCCCCTCGTGGGCTACAACCGCACCGCCGCCAAGGCCCAGGGGCTCGTGGATGCCGGCATGCACCTCGCGAAATCCCCGCGCGAGGTGGCGGAACAAGCGGACGTGATCTTCACCATGGTCACCGACTCGGCGGCGCTCGAGGCGGTGACGAGCGGGCCCGATGGGATTCTGGCCGGCCTCGGGCCGGGCAAGATCTATGTCGAGATGAGCACGGTCAGCCCAGATCTGACGCGCCGGCTCGGTGGCGAGGTTGCCGCGCGCGGGGCGGCCATGCTCGATGCCCCGGTGTCAGGCAGCGCCATCACTCTGGAGGCCGGCCAGCTCGCCTTCATGGTCGGCGGCGAGCCGTCCGTCCTCGAGCGCGTGCGCCCCTATCTCCTCGCCATCGGCCCGACCATCACCCATGTGGGCCCGCTGGGCCTTGCCGTGACCATGAAGATCGCCGTCAATCTCGGGCTGGCCGTCCAGATGCTCGCCTTCTCTGAAGCCGTCTTGCTCGCCGAGAAGGCCGGCATCGCGCGCGAGCGGGCCGTCGAGGCGCTCATGAAGAGCGTGGTCGCCTCGCCAATGGTCAAGTACCGCGGTCCCTTCGTTCTCGGCATGCCCGCCGAGGCGCTCTTCGACGTCAACATGATGCAGAAGGACTTGCGCCTGGCCCTCGACCTCGCCCACACCTCCGGCGTGACCATGCCCTCGACGACCCTCACCCACGAGGTGCTCAACATGGCGCGTGGTCTCGGACTCGCTCAGTACGACTTCGCGGTGATGTTCGACGCGCTGGCGAATCTTTCCGGCCTCCCCCCGAGCAAGAAGGAATGATTCTGCTATCCTGAGAGGGGAGACGAGGGCGATGACCGAGCGCAAGCCTCCGGGCACCTCGTGGGAGTCGTGGATCGAGCAGCAGATTCAGCGCGCCCGGGAAGAGGGCGAATTCGATCACCTTCCCGGGGCGGGCAAGCCATTGCCCGATCTCACGGCGCCCTATGATCCCCTGTGGTGGCAGAAGAAGCTCATGCAGAGAGAGCAGATATCGGCGTTGCCCACGGCGCTCGAGCTTCTGCGAAAAGTCGAAACCGAGCTGGCGGCGCTCCCGCGGCTACGTGACGAAGCCGAGGTCAGGCGGCGGCTGCAGACCCTCAACGCCGAGATCGCCAAGGTGAACTCACGAGGCGCCGAAGGGCCTCCCTCTCGCCTGGGCCCTCTGGATGTCGAGGCCGTCGTGGCGGAGTGGCGCGCCCGCTCGCCGATCGAACGCTCCTCCAGCTAGGAGCGCTCTCCCTCAGCCCGCGGGCTCGCCGGCATTGACGGCCACGACCTGGCCGGAGACGCTCCGCGACATGTCGCTGGCGAGGAACAGCGTGGCGTCGACGATGTCCTCGGCCGTCACGAAACGCCTCAGCGGCATGCGCTCGATCATCGACTTGCGCTGGGCTTCCACGGAGATCCCCTTGACCTCAGCCTGGCCCGCGATGACCCGGTCGATGCGATCGCCATCCACCGCGCCGGGAGCGACGCAGTTGACGCGGATCCCGTGGGGCGCCAGCTCGAGGGCCATGCCATACGTCATGCCCACCTGCCCCGCCTTGGCCGAGCAGTAGCCGATGCGGTAGGGCAGGCCGCGCCGGCCCGCCCCCGAGGAGATGTTCACGATGGCGCCGCCCCCCGCCTTGATCATCTCCGGCACCACGAAGCGGGTGCAGAGGTAGGAGCTGGTGAGACAGGAGTCGATGGTGTAGCGCCAGTCCTCCATCGAATAGTCCTGCACGGGCTTGGTGGCTCCGCCGTCGCCCGCATTGTTCACGAGGACGTCGATCTTCCCGAACGCTTTGAGGCTCTCGGCGACGAGGCGTCGCACGTCGGCCTCGATGGCGGCGTCGCCCACCACCGCGATGGCCTTGCCGCCCGCCGCGCTCACCTGCGCCGCCGTCTCCCTGACGAGATCGGCCGAGCGGGCGGCACAGACCACGCTGGCCCCCTCGCGCGCGAAGCGCAGGCTCATGACGCGCCCGATGCCCTTGGACGCTCCCGTGATGATAGCGACCTTTCCCTCGAGCAAGCCCATGCAGAACCTCCCCGTTGATCTTGATGGTTGTCGATCTCGGAGGGCACCCGACCGGGCCCTGGCCAGGTCAGGCCGGCGCCTCCTCGGGGAGTGTACGCGAGAGGCGACAGCAGGTAATGCCGCTTGGCTCGCCCCGGCCTGTCCCCCTTTGCCTACAAGATATAGGGTTCCATTGACGGAAGACGCCCAAGATGCTGTATGGTAGCTACTATGATCCGCTGAGCCAGAAAGGAGCCGAGGCCATGCCGCAGGCAGGCGACTGGCAGGGCACGTGGACGATCGACTACCTCACGTGGAGGGGAGACAGGAACCAGGGGGTGATCACCCTCGACGAGGACCGCTCTCTCTCGGGCGGCGATTCGCTCTACCGATACTCGGGCCACTACACGGTGAGAGACAGGACGCTTCTCTGCGACGGCGTGGAGATGACGCCCGCCAACGGCTGTCATGTCACGCCCTGGGGCGAGGAAGCTCCGACATGCCAGATCGTTCTCTGGGGACGGATGGCCGGCGCCTCCATAGAAGGCATGATGATCAATCCAGGCAACCCAAACCTTCGCTTCCGGATGACCAAGAGGGTCGACTAGCCTCCCGCCTCCCTTCTCCGCGCGCTGTAGTATTCTCGGGGCGCCGTGAACGGCGTAGCACGATCGAGCCGGCCCGGTGTGCCTGTGCCCATGAATCGTTCAGGAGGGAAGCCCATGCGCTCCGTCACATGCCTCATCGCGGGACTCCTCGCCCTCGCGGGTGTCGCCCTCGCTCCCGCTCAAGATCTGCCCAAGGTCACTGTGGCCATGAGTGGGTGGACGGGCTTCGCCCCGCTGTCCCTCGCGGAGAAAACCGGTATCTTCAAGAAGAACGGCGTCGACGTCACCATCAAGTTCATCCCGCAGAAGGACCGCCATCTGGCCATCGCCTCGGGCGACGTGCAGTGCGCGGCGACCACGGTGGAGACGTGGATCCTCTGGAACGCCAACGGCGTGGCCACCCGGCAGGTCGTCCAGCTCGACAAGTCGTACGGGGCGGACGGCATGGTGGTGCGCAACAACATCGCCAGGATCGCGGACCTCAAGGGCAAGACGGTGGCCGCATCGGCCCCGGGGACGGCACCCTACTTCACGCTCGCCTGGATGCTCAAGAAGAACGGGCTCTCCGTCAAGGACGTGACCATCGCCACCCTCGAGCCCGGCCCCGCCGCCCAGGCTTTCATCGCGGGGCAGAACGACGCGGCCATGACCTACGAGCCGTATCTCTCCGGCGTCCGCGACAAGCCAGAGGCGGGCAAGATCATCGCGACCACCCTCGACTATCCGATGGTCATGGACACCTTCGGCTGCACCCCGAAGTTCATCCAGGAGAACCCCAAGCTCGTCCAGAGCATGGTGGACAGCTACTTCGAGGCCGTCGAGCTGATCGGGCGCGAGCCGAAGAAGAGCTTCGAGATCATGGGCGCCGTGGTCAAGCAGACGGGCGAGCAGTTCGAGAAGTCGCAGTCGTATCTCCGCTGGCAGAACCGCGAGGCCAACCGCAAGTTCTTCGCGGGAGAGATCCAGGCCTTCAGCAAGGAGGCCACCGACCTGCTCCTCGAGCTCGGCATCATCAAGACGCAGCCGGACATCGCCTTGACCATCGACACGCGCTTCATCAAGTGAGCGGCGGGCGGGCCCGACGCTGACGCCGCTCGTCCCCGTCTCGCGGGCGGCCAAGATCACCCTCGGCCTCGCCTTCTTCGCCTTGTTCTTCCTCGGGTGGGGCGTGGCCACCCTCGGCGGCTTCGTCAACAAGACCTTCCTGGCCGACCCGATCACCATGGTCCTCTCGGGCTGGCGGCTCCTCGTCCTCCACGGCTTCTATGTCGACATCGGCGTCACCATCTGGCGCGTGGTGGGGGGCTTCGTCATCGCCACCGTCATCGGCGTGCCCCTGGGCGCGGCGATGGGCGCCTACAAGCCGATCGAGGCTTTCTTCGAGCCCTTCATCTCCTTCGCGCGCTACCTGCCCGCCTCGGGCTTCATCCCGCTCCTCATCCTCTGGGCGGGCATCGGCGAGAAGGAAAAGCTCGCCGTCATCTTCATCGGCTCGTTCTTTCAGATCGTGCTCATGGTCGCCGTCATCGTGGGCTCGACCCGGCGCGACCTCGTCGAGGCCGCCTACACCCTGGGGGCGAGCGCGGGGGGCATCGTCCGGCGCGTGCTCCTGCCCTCGAGCGCGCCGGACATCGCCGAGTCGCTGCGCCTGGTCCTCGGCTGGGCGTGGACCTATGTCATCGTGGCCGAGCTGATCGGGGCCTCCAGCGGCATCGGACACATGATCACCGACAGCCAGGCCCTGCTCGACACGGGCCAGATCATCTTCGGCATCGTGGTCATCGGCGTGATCGGGCTCGTCTCGGACTACCTCTTCAAGACGCTGAACCAGCGGCTGTTCCCCTGGAGCCTGGCCTGAGCGCGAGAGCCGCGTGCCCACCCTCTTCATCGAGGAGCTGAGCCGGACTTTTCCGGGCGTGCGCGGCGGGCCGCCGACGCGGGCCATCGAGCCGACCTCACTCCGCGTCGCCGACAACGACTTCATCTGCCTGCTCGGACCGTCCGGCTGCGGCAAATCGACGCTGCTGCGCATCGTGGCCGGGCTCGATCACCCCACCACGGGACACGTGCTCCTCGACGGCGAGCCCGTGACCGGACCGGGCGCCGATCGCGGCATGGTGTTCCAGTCCTACACCCTCTTCCCCTGGCTCACCGTCGAGGAGAATATCGGGTTCGGTCTGCGCGAGAAGGGCACGGCCGCCGCCGAGCGCCGGCGCATCATCGCGCACTACATCGAGCGCGTGGGCCTGGGCGGCTTCGAGCACCACTATCCGCGAATGCTCTCGGGAGGCATGCAGCAGCGGACCGCGCTGGCCCGGGCCCTCGCCAATGATCCGAAGGTGCTCCTGCTCGACGAGCCCTTCGGGGCCCTGGACAACCAGACCCGTGCCCTCATGCAAGAGCTCTTGCTCGGGATCTGGGAGGCCGACCGCAAGACCGTCCTCTTCGTGACCCACGACATCGAGGAGGCCATCTTCATCGCCAACCGCGTCGCCGTCATGACCGCCCGCCCGGGACGGATCAAGAGCGACATCGCGATCGATCTGCCCCACCCGCGCCACTACACGGTCAAGACCACGCCCGAGTTCTCCGCGTACAAGGCGCGCCTCACCGAGGAGATCCGCATCGAGTCCATCCGCGCGGTCGAGATGGGAGCATAGCGAGTACCAGCTCAACCTTCGTCCTCGGTCGGAGTGACGTGAGACAAACCTCGCCCCTCACCTACTCGGTCCTCGCCTCTTCGCCCGAGGCGGGCGTCTCGGCTCGAACTGCGGCCCTCTCCCCAGAGGGGAGAGGGATTCGTAAGCATACCCTCTCCTTCATTTTAGAATCCCTCTCCCCCGCGGCGGGGGAGAGGGCCGCAGTTCGAGCTGAGCGGCAAAGCCGCGAGGCGAGGGCTGAGATGGTGAGGGGGCCGGCGTGACAGCACTTGTGATAGTCTCCCTGCACCATGAAGATCACCGACGTCCATCTCACGCTGTTCGGCTGGGACGATATTCCCGCCACCACGTACGGCCGGCACACCGGGAAGTTCAGCGGCAAGAGCCAGCTCGGCCTCGTGACCATCGAGACCGACGAGGGCGTCAAGGGCCACGCCTTCCTCGGCTCCTCGATGCGCGGCGCGCACATGGACGGGCAATCGCTCATCCAGTACCTGAAGCCCGTCGTGCTCAACCAGGACCCGCTCGAGCGCGAGCGCCTGTACCAGGCGATGTGGCACAAGAACCGCCAGACCACCTATCGCGCGATCGGGGCCATGGACGTGGCCCTCTGGGACATCGCGGGCAAGGTGGCGGGGCTGCCCATCTACCGCCTGCTCGGCTCGTACCGTGAGAGCGCTCCCGCCTACGCGAGCTCGGCCGTGCTGCCGAGCAAGGAGGCGTACGCGGA
The DNA here is from genome assembly GCA_036002485.1 of Candidatus Methylomirabilota bacterium. Classification (NCBI taxonomy): domain Bacteria; phylum Methylomirabilota (SeqCode); species Candidatus Methylomirabilota bacterium. The sequence continues at coordinate 23,556 of DASYTI010000033.1, forward strand.
GGAAGCGGCCCGCTTCAAGGCCGAGGGCTGGACGGCCTACAAGATCCATCCGCCCACCGATCCCGTCGTCGATGCCGAGGTCTGTCGCACCGTCCGCCGCGCCGTGGGCGAGGGCTTCACCGTGATGCTCGACTCGACCTGGGCCTACCAGTACCCGGAGGCCCTCCGCGTGGGCAAGGTCGTCGAGGAGCTCGGCTTCCACTGGTACGAGGACCCGCTCGCCGATGACGATCTGCTGAGCTACGTCAAGCTCAAGCAGCACCTCGCCATCCCGATCCTGGCCACCGAGTACTCGCCGGGCGGGCTCACCGCCTACGCGCCGTGGCTCGTTCACCAGGCCACGGACTATCTCCGCGGCGACGTGGCCGTGAAGGGGGGCATCACCGCCCTCGTGAAGGCCGCGCATCTCGCCGAGGCCTTCCACATGAACTTCGAGATCCACCACGGCGGCAACTCCCTCAACAACGTGGCCAACCTCCACGTGACCATGGCCATCGGGAACTGCGAGTTCTTCGAGGTGCTCCTGCCCGCGGGGGCCCAGAAGTACGGGCTCGCCGAAGACATCGAGATCGACAAGGGGGGGCTGGTCCACGCCTTCAAGGGCCCCGGGCTCGGCGCCGTCATCGACTTCGGCCTCATCGAGCGGAAGAAGATCGCCGTTCTGACCTGAACGACCGCCCGGGGCAAGCGAGACGGCCGGAACTTCCTCCCTCCCCGTCAGTCTAAGGGGCGAGGAGGACACACCATGCGATCCTGGCTGAAGCCCGTTTCTTCATTCGGCACCGCCCTGTACCAAGCTGTTCGCTCGAGGCCGAGCCTCGCTCTGCTCTTCGTCGCGCTCGTTGCGGTGACGGCGGTCGCGAGTCTCCGGTTTCTCGAACCCCATCGCGCGGCCACGTCACCACCCGTCTACCGCCCGGCCAACCGGCTCTTCGACGAGGAGCAGGCAGCGTTCGGAGGGATGGTGGCGTCCCGTCGCGGCATCGTGCCCTCTTCCTCGCCGCCGACCAATGCGACGGATGCCGTGTCCGATGGCTGGGGCCGCCGCATCATCCGGCGCGCGACCCTCGACGTCGAGCTGGCCGACGTCGAGCAGGGCGTGGCCCGGCTTACCAGCGTCGTGGAGTCGGTCGGCGGCTTCATCAGCTCCACCGAGACCCAGGTGGACCAGAAAGGCACGGCGCGGGCGACCGTCACTGCCTACATCCCGCCTGCGCACTTCGCGCGGGTGCTGGGCGGCCTCGATGGGGTCGGGCGCGTGACGCGACGCTCGATCGGCGGCCAGGACGTGAGCGAGGAATTCGTCGACCTCGAGGCGCGCCTCCGGAACTTCGAGCGCCACGAGGCGCAGCTCTTGAGCTTCATGGGCAAGGCCCAGAAAGTCCAGGATCTGCTGAGCCTCGAGAACGAGCTGGCGCGGGTGCGCGGCGAGATCGAGCGCACGGCAGGACGCCTGCGCTTCCTCAAGGCCCGGACCGACCTCGCCACCATCCAGGTGGCCCTCGTGCGAGCCCCACTCGTCGTTCCCCCGGACGGCCTGTTCCCCCGCTTTGTCGAGCAAGTGAAGCAGGCCTTCGCCGAGGGGTGGTCGACGGCGTTCGCCTTGGCCCTCGCCGCCGCGGTCCTGGCCGCCCAACTGAGCCCGCTCGCCATCCCCGCGCTTTGCGCCTGGGTGATCTATCGCCGCAGAACGGGACGACGGTCGAACGCGCTGACTCCACCCCCCCTGGAAGGAGCGTGAGCCACTTTCCAAATGCGGCCTCGCGTGGACACCTTGCTCGGGTATATTTCACGGCGAGCGTCGATTCCCGGACTGCCCGGAGGTGACGAACATGACCCGATCGACACGCGCCGACTTCGCGGGGAGCTGGAAAGAGATCGTCTCGTCGTTTCTCAAGCTCGGCGCGACCTCCTATGGAGGTCCCGCCATCATGGGCGTCATGCAGACGGAGCTGCAGCAAAAGCGACAGTGGGTGTCCAAGGAGCGGTTCGTCGAGGGACTCTCCGTGGTGAACATGCTGCCGGGGGCGACGGCCACCCAGCTGGGCATCTTCCTCGGCTACGCCCGTGGTGGCTGGTGGGGTGGGCTGGTCGGCGGGCTCTGCTTCGTCCTGCCCGCGTTCTTCGTCATGCTCCTGCTGACCATTGCCTATGCCAGCCTTGAAGCGAGTCCCCTCTTGCGCGGCGCCCTCTACGGCCTGGGCCCCGTCGTCCTGGCCATCTTCGCGGTCGCCGTCTACCGGCTCGGGCGCACGGCCGCGAGCACCATTCCCCAGGTGATCATCGCCGTGCTGGCCGCCTTCGCCACCGTGGGAACTCCGCTGGGGATCGCGGCCATCCTGGCCCTCGCCGGCGGGGCCGGATTGCTGCTCTTCCACTCCAGAAGGCCGGCCGTCATCCTCGCCGTGTCATTGATCTGCGCGCTCGCCGTGGTCTCGGCGGCTGGTTGGTTGACTCCCGTTTCCGTAGGAGGTGTCTCGGGGACCATCCCGAAGCCGGACAGCCTCATGGATATCGCGACGTACTTCTTCACGGTGGGCGCCTTCACCGTGGGCGGCGGTTTGACGATGATCGCCTTCATCCAGGACCAGGTGGTCGGCCAGTTTCATTGGCTGACCCCGCGCGAGTTTATCGACGGCCTCGCCCTCGGCCAGTTCACGCCGGGACCGGTCCTGATGGTGGCCGCCTATGTCGGTTACAAGGTGGCGGGCGTCGCGGGAGCCACCGTGGCCGCCACCGCCGCCTTTCTCCCCTCCTTCATCCTCATGCTGGCCATTCTCCCCGCGCTCGATCGCGTCAGGACGCTGGCGTGGACGAGGGCGATGATGAAAGGCATGGGCCCCGCCGTCATCGGGCTCCTCGCGGTGTCTCTGCTCCGTCTTGCCCCGTACGCGCTCCCCGATCCGATGGCCATCGCCATCTTCGCTCTCACCCTCATCGTCTTGGCCCTTGGTCGGCTGGGTGCCTTCAAGGCCATGCTCGCCGGCGCTCTCCTTGGCGTGCTGCGGAGCCGCCTGTCTTCCATCCCCGGACTCAAGGCGGCCACTCATCTGCTCATCTGGACGCGAATCTGAGCAGCGTCTTGCGTATGAGCTCGCCCATCACCTCGCCGCGGTTCTGAATCCCGCGAAGATGTTTCGGCGGTGGTGCTTGTAGAAATTGCGCCAGGTGCTCCGGATCAGGCGCGAGCGGGTGGTCCAGCCCCCGCCCTTGAGCACCTTCTTCTGGCCGAAGTACGGCTGCGAGTACTCCTTGTAGGGATCGCAGACGTAGCCCGGATACGGCAGGAAGGTGTCCTCGACCCACTCCCAGGTGTTGCCGATCATCTGCCGGCACCCGGCCGCGCTGTCGCCGTCCGGCAGCGCACGCACGTCGATCGTCCCGCCCGCCCGGTAGTCGAGATTGGCGCGCTCGGGCGTGGGCGCCTCGTCGCCCCACGGGAAGCGCCGCTTGCCACCCGTGGCGGAATCGAGGGTGGCCGCCATCTCCCACTCCGCCTCGGTGGGCAGGCGCCGCCCGGCCCAGCGGCAATACGCTTCCGCCTCGTACCAGTTGACGTGGACGATCGGATGCCACGGCCCGAGCGGAACGGGGAGACCGAACTGGCACTCGTACCAGCGCCGGTCATCACCGCGGACCCAGAACAGCGGGTGCTCGGCCTGCTCGCGGCGGCGCCAGTCCCAGCCTCGGCGTCCCCACAGCTCACGTCGGCGGTAGCCGTCGTCTTCGACGAATGCCTGGAACTCGGCGTTCGTCACCGGCGTCGAGGCGATGCGAAAGGGAGCCACCTCCACGGGATGGGCCCACTTCTCGTTGTCGAAGACAAAGGGCTCGTCCGGTCTCGCCCCGAGCATGAAGGTGCCTCCGGGCAGGTCGACGTCGCGAGGTCGGTAGGCCAAATCGATCGGCGGGGTCGCCCACTTCGGATCGAGGCGCGAGAGGGTGGGGCGCGGATAGCCGAGGGTCTGCCGCACCAGGGTCAGATTCTCCGCGTGCATGTCTTCGTGCAGCGCGGCCAGCGTGTAGACGTATGTCTCCTCGGGGCTCGGCTCGCGCGAGTCCAGCCGGCCCAGGGTGCGGCGGAGGATCTCGGCAATGTAGGCGAGGGTGGCAGGCCGGGACGGGAAGCGATGGTCCCAACGCCGGGTGTAGGACACGTTGAAAGAATCATAGATCCCGTCGGAGCCGGACAGGAGGGCCTGCGCGCCATCGAGGTGGCGCAAGATCCAGTACTCCTGAAACCAGCCCACGTGCCCGATCTCCCAGATCGGGGGCTCGACGAAATGCTGCCGGGCCCCCAGCATCTGAGCGTCCGTCAACCCCTCCGCCAGCTCGAGCTCGACGCTACGCGCGTCGAGAAGCATGCCGCGAAGAGCGTCAGCGGTCGGACGGGAGACGAATTCGGTCACGGGCGGGCCGATTCCCCGACGTGGCGCGCTCCGCCGGCGCCGCCCGGCCTCTGGCGAGCGAAGTCCTCGAGCGGCAAGAGCCCGATCAAGACGCCATCGGAAGTTGTCACGAGCGCGCGGGGAATCCGATGCTTGGTCAGGTAGTGAGGCAGCTCACCGGTTCGGAGATTCGGTCTGAAGGTGACGGGACCCGGGTCCATGACCTCCTCGACGGGGGTCGCGGGGTCGGCGCTCAGCGCCTCGGCGAGAACGAGGCCCAGCACGACTCGCTCCTGGTCGATGACGACGCACAGATCCCAGCCGCCCGCTCGCACGCGTTCCCCCAGGTCGCCCACGCGCTCATCGATCCGACATGTCGGGACGTCACGCCTCGCCGTATCCGCCACCCGCGGCGTGCGGGCTTCACGGCCCTCACGGGACAGGTCGGTGGCGAACCAGTCAGCCTTGCCGGCCTGGTAGCGGTGAACTTGCTTGAAGCCGAGGCTCGCGAGCCGCGACGCGGCCCGGGCGCTCAGATCTCACTGATAGTCCCAGCAGTAGACGATGACCGGGCGGTTGGGGTCGAGCGGCTGGACCGTCTTGCGACCGAGCATCCTCAGGGGAATGCTAATGGCCCCCGGAATATGCTCGGCCTCGTACTCCTTCGCGGGCATCACCTCGACGAGCTGCGCCCCCTGCTCAAGGAGCTTCCGAACTCCATCTCGATCGGTGATCGTTGCCATGACCCTCCCCGATGACGAGAGTATACATTCATAGGGAACTGGCGTGGCAAGGTCGGCTGACCCGGGTATCTCGACGGTGGAGTCAGCCTGGCGTCATGTCTGGCGGGCGGTCCGTCTCCTCATGGAGTCTCGATCCGCTCCGCTCTCGAGATTTCCTCGACGAGCTCGGCGGAGCGTTGGGCAGGATCCACGCGGTACACGCTGACGTGGCAGTGGTCCTGCGCCGTGTCTCCCACGAGAAATCCACACGAGTACAGGATCGGCTCTGCGTAGATCCCCCCCGTTCCACATCCGGACACGAGCATGGCGGCCACCAATATCGTTGCGGCAAGGATCAGGGTTCTGATGGTCTTCTCCCTTGGGTGGTGGGCGAGGCGCTGCGCGGTGAGCCCGCGTGGACGGGAACGAGAGATTCAAACGAGATGCCAGGGGGTTGGGCGATGCCGACAGGACTTACGCGAGTCTCTGGCGCGAGCGCGTTCCATCACGAGACGCTGGTGTCACAGGATGGAACGTCCTGAGAGAGGCAGAGCTAACTAAATCAGCGGTGGAAACCGTACTCCTTGAGCTTTCGCCACAGCGTGGTCCGGCTGATGCCGAGGGCGTCGGCCGTGCGCGAGTAGTTCCAGCCGTGGCGTTCGAGCATTTCACGAATGTGCGCCTTCTCGGTGTCCGCGAGGCTTCCCCCGTTCGGCGCCGCCAGCTCCGACCCCACCCCACTCGCCAGCAGGGGGGGCAGATCATCCACGGTGATCGTGTCACTCTCGCCCAGAATCACCATCCGCTCCATCGCGTGCTCGAGCTCTCGAATATTGCCGGGCCACGGATGGGCCACCAAGCGTTCCATGGCCTCCCCATCGAGCCGCATCTCGCGTCCTTGCCGGCGATTGAAGCGGTCGAGGAAGTGCTCCACGAGGAGAGGGATGTCCTCCCGCCGCTCACGGAGCGGAGGGATGGTGAAGGCGATGACGTTCAGCCGATAAAAGACGTCTTCGCGGAATCGGCCCTGGCGCCTCAGCGCTTCGAGGTTCTGGTTCGTGGCCGCCACCACTCGCGTGTCCACCGTGATCGACTGACTGGATCCCACCGGGCGTACCTCACCATCCTGGAGCGTACGAAGCAGCTTGACCTGGAGGGCGGGGCTCATCTCCCCGACCTCGTCGAGAAACACCGTCCCGCCTTCCGCCTCTTCGAATAGCCCCTTCTTGTTGACGCTGGCCCCGGTGAAGGCGCCCTTGACGTGACCAAAGAGCTCGGACTCGAGGAGCGTTTCGGGGAGGGCGCCACAGTTCAGCGCGACGAACGGTCTCTGGGCTCGGCGGCTGGCCCCGTGGATCGCCCGCGCAATGAGCTCTTTCCCGGTGCCGGACTCTCCGTGGATCAACACGGCGGCGTCCGTGGGGGCGACGCGCGCGACGATGTCGAGGACCCGCCGCATGGCGGGGGACCTGAAGACGATCCCCGGGGCCCCATCGCCTGCGGCGATGGTCAGGCGGGGGGTATCGTGCTCGCGGCGCGATGCCTGTTCCGAGAGAGCCCGATCGATCCGAGCGAAAAGCTCATCGGGCTCGCGGCCCTTTTCGAAGTAATCGAGAGCGCCGAGCTGCAGGGCCTCCTTGGCAGACTCCCAACCCGCATAGGCGGTGAGCAGGATGACGTCGGCCTCGGAACCGAGCGTCTTCACGGCGCGAAGGATGTCGATCCCACTTCCATCCGGCATTCGCAGGTCGGTCACCACGAGCTCGAACACCTCATCGTTCAGAGCCTTCACGGCCGCCATGAGACCCTCGGCCTGGGTCACCCGATGTCCCCGTTTCTTCAGGAGGAGGGCCAGGGTAGAGCGTGCCGACCCTTCGTCGTCGACCACGAGGATGGCGGCCACCGCTCACGCCCTCCGGACGGGGAGGGCGACCAGGAATCGGCTGCCTGTTCCCGGAGCCGACTCCAGATCGATCCGCCCCCCGTGGGCGGCCACGATGCGCTGGGCGAGGGTGAGCCCGAGACCGGTCCCGTCGAGCTTCTTCGAATAGAAGGGCTCGAAGACTCGCCGTCGTTCGTCCGCGGGAATCCCTCGCCCCGTATCGGAGACGGCGATCAGCACCTCGCCGCTTCGCGAGGCGACATCGAAGGAGAGGCGGCCGGCTCCCTCCATGGCTTCCACGCCGTTCAAGGCGATGTTCCATAGCACCTGCGTCAGCTGGTCGGCGTCGAACGAGAAGGGCGCCAACGATGGATCCACGTGAACCTCGACGTCGACGTGGGCGGTCCGATCGGGATCGTTGCGGAGCAGCGCGACCACGTGCTCCACGACCTGGCCGATGTCTCCCTCGCGGCGCTTGGGCTCGCGCGGCCGGGCGAACAGGAGAAAGTCGGAGAGGATGCGATCGAGCCGGCGGGCCTCCCGCTTGACCGCATCGAGCGTGCTCGCCCGTTCCTCCCCCGTCAGGGTCTCCTCCCCCTTGAGGAGGGTGGTGGCATTGATGATGCCGGCGAGGGGGTTGCGAATCTCGTGGGCGAGCCCGGCTGCGAGCTCGCCCACCGCGGCCAGCCTCTCCGCTTCATGCAAGCGCGCCCCGAGCTGTTCTCGTTCGGTGATGTCGGCCACCAGCTCCAGGAGCAGCACCTCCCCCGTCGGTTGACGAACCGGCGAGCAGCTCAGGAGCAGTCGCCGCCCCCCGGAGGCGTCGACTTCGACGCGAGAGGGCCGGTCCATGCTCTGGAGGTTCTCCATTGGACAGTTCGGGCACGGCTGGCCATCGGCGGTGAGGACCTCGTAGCAGCGGCGACCCGCCACGGGGCCGAATTCATTGAACAGCCATCGGTTGGCGTGGCGGATGGCGAAGTTGGCATCGACGAGCTGGAGGCCCTCGCCGAGGCCGTCGAACAGGCGCTCGTTGAGCTCCTTGAGGGAGCGCATCTCGCTGCGCGCGCGATCGAGGACCATGATGATGATGGCAAATGTCGACAGGAAATACAGGGCGATGAACGTCGTGTGAACGGCGAGATGGAGCGTGCTTCCCGGCTGGGCATGGACGAACTCGGCGCCGACGCGATGGACTCCCCAGAGGCACAGCGAGGTGGCGAGAAGCCGATCTCCACGGTACCCGGTGCTCACGGCGGCGCGCGGCCAGAAAGCCCACCCCGCGGCGATGAGAGCCCCGCCCAGGATCAGCCCCACGATGACTCGGACCGTCAGGTGAGCCTCGGAAAAATCTCCGAGAATCCCCAAAGCGAGGGCGAGCAGGCAGGGGATCAGCACATCCCGACGTTTCAGGCGATAGTCCCAGCGATACAAGAGCCCCGCCGAGAAAACACAGAACACCGCCATCACGCTGGCCGCCTGCATGAGCTCGGTCAGTCCGACTGTGCCGGGGACGAACACCCGCAGCAGCCTCAGTCCCCGGGAGAGGGTGAAAAAACCCCAGGCCCACACCAGATAGCGGAAGAACAACACCCGATGTGAAGAGTACAGATAGACGAAGATCAAGAACTGGATCCCGAAGGCGAGAGCGGACAGAAAGATCGGCATGAACTGAGTGGGCATGGCTATCGCCTCTGGCAGTAGAGCCTACTCCTTCGATCAGGACGGAGGCCAGACGAAAGAGTCGCCCGTGGGACGGGGCACCATCAATTACTGTTTCATTTTGGAACGTTCCCCGCCGCCGGCCCCCTCCTCACCGTCGGAATGTCGGTGGTGGGCGAAGCCGTTCACCACGACCACGGCGACGGAGACAAGGGGCAACCAGGTCACCAGCGTCGATGATCGCGCGTGCAGAGCGCCGCCCACCAGAGCTCCCAGCGCATAGACGAAGAACACGCCGGTGAGGAGCCCGATGCGCTGCGGCCACTTCACGCTGTCTCCGGCATTACCGGCCGCCTCCGCGGTGGAGGCGGCGCGGGACGACGACCCCTTCCATGAGCGGGTCCAGCCCACCAGCTCGGCCATCAGGCTGGTGAGCGTGCCCGTGAGGTACGTGGTAGCCACCCCGGGGACGCCGAGGTGGCGGACGGCCGCGGCCTGGACACCCATGGCGAGACCTGACAGCACGATCAGCAGATTGGTAGCACCGCTGGTTCGCGCCGCCCCGGCCACGTGCCACACGAACGTGAAGCCACCGAGCAGCACGCCCTCGAGAGCCAGGGCGGCGGTGACGCCCGGCGGCCACTCGCCCCGGTTCTCACCGCGCAGGACGATCAGCGCTCCCATGGCCGCGCCGGCGCTGAAACCAACCAGCGCGAGGACCGACCGCAATACGGCCGCGGCCTCTCCCTGCCCGATGGCCAAGGCCAGCAACACCGTGTTCCCCGTCATCATCGCCGTGAACACGCGGTCGAGGGCCAGATAGCTGACCGCGTCGATGATGCCGGCGGCCCATGCGAGCATGAGCAGCATGGCATCGCGCCCTAGATGTGGGATGCGGATTTCCCTTTCCAACGGCGCTCATGCTGGCATACACAGGACACGATCATCAACCGGCATTCGACCACGCCTCAGCGTTCTCGTGTCTCCCCCGCCTTCGCCCACCATCACCGAGGCGGCGGCCCCCCTCGCCCAGACCCTGGTACTCTGGGTATGGGCCGGCGGGCCTTCGTGCGCTTTCCTTCGCTGGTCTACTTGTTCCGGATCTTCACACGGCAGCCAGAAAGGAGCGCCTCGTGCCATGGCGAAGAAGAACGTAGCGGACGTGCTTGTCGACACTCTCGCCGCGCGGGGAGTCGAGAGAATCTATGGAGTGGCCGGCGACTCGCTCAACGGAATCACGGATTCGATTCGCAGACAAGAGCACATGCGCTGGGCCCATGTCAGACATGAGGAAACGGCGGCGTTTGCCGCCGGCGCGGAAGCGCATCTCACCGGGCGATTGGCCGTCTGCGCGGGCAGCTGCGGTCCCGGCAATCTGCACCTGATCAACGGGCTCTACGATTGTCACCGCAGCCGGGTGCCCGTCCTCGCCATCGCCGCGCAGATCCCCAGCCATGAAATCGGGAGTGGATACTTTCAGGAGACCCGCCCGGAGCATCTCTTCGCCCAGTGCAGCCACTACTGCGAGCTCGTCTCCCAGCCGGAGCAGATGCCCCGGGTCCTGGAGATCGCCATCCAGACCGCGCTCGCGCGGCGCGGCGTGTCGGTCATCGCCCTGCCCGGAGACGTGGCCCTGCGCGATGCCGTCGAGGATCACCCGCGCCCGCATTTTCCCGAGCCGACCCCCCGCGTGTGTCCTTCCGATGACGAGATCGTCGCGTTGGCGAAGGTTCTCAACGGGTCGAAGAAGATCACCATCCTCGGGGGAGCGGGCTGTGCCGGCGCTCACACGGAGTTGATCGAGCTCGCGAGCAGGCTGAAAGCCCCCATCGTGCACGCGATGCGCGGGAAGGAGTTCATCGAGTATGCCAATCCCTTCGACGTGGGCATGACCGGCTTGCTCGGATTCTCCTCCGGCTATCACGCGATGATGAACTGCGACCTGCTCCTGATGATTGGCACGGACTTCCCGTACCGGCAGTTCTTTCCGAAGGACGCGACGATCGTCCAGATCGACCTCCGCGGAGAACAGCTCGGCCGGCGCACCAAGGTCGACCACGGCCTCGTGGGGGACACGAAGACGACCCTCCGAGCCCTCCTCCCCAGGCTCGAACAGAGCAGGGACGAGAAACACTTGCAGGCATCACTCGAGCACTATGAGAAGGCACGGAAGAGCCTCGATGAGCTTGCCACCGGCGAAGCGGGCAAGAAGCCCATCCATCCCCAGTATGTCGTCCGCGTGCTCGACGAGCTTGCCGCCGATGATGCCGTATTTTCTTGCGATGTGGGCACGCCCACCGTCTGGGCCGCCCGCTATCTCACGATGAACGGCCGGCGTCGGCTCCTCGGGTCTTTCAATCATGGGTCAATGGCCAATGCCCTCCCCCAGGCCCTCGGCGCCCAGGTCAGTCATCCCGGCCGCCAGGTCGTCTCCCTTTCCGGAGACGGCGGTCTCGCGATGCTCATGGGCGACCTGCTCTCGCTCCGTCAGCTGCAGGCGCCGGTCAAGGTCGTGGTGTTCAGGAACGACGCCCTCGCCTTTGTCGAGCTGGAAATGAAGGCGGCGGGCCTCCTGGACTTCGCCACGGACCTTCACAATCCGGATTTCGCCAAGATGGCCGAGGCGGCCGGTCTCCTGGGATTGACCGCGGAGACACCGGAACAGGTACGGCCGATGATCTCGCAAGCGCTCACGCATGGCGGACCCGCGCTGGTCGACGTCCACGTATCGCGGCAGGAGCTGTCCATGCCTCCGACGATCAACCTCGAGCAGATGACCGGCTTCAGCCTCTTCATGCTCAAGGCCGTGCTCAGCGGCCGCGGCGACGAAATCATCGATCTGGCCAAGGTCAATCTCTTTCGCTAGCGGGCCAAGGCCGATGCGCGGGGCTGGGGAGCGGTCGCCGCCCCGCCGTGAGTCGGAGCGCTAGAGATCCTTGAACTTCTCGTTGATCCGGTCGAGGAGAAGATCTCGCTGCTCGCGACTCTCGGTCTCGGCGTGGCGCTTCTGCTCCGCGGCTTCGTCGGCCGCCACCTGCTTGTTGGCGGAGGCGATCCAGAGATCGATATGCGCGATCCAGCCCGGCACGAGGGACTCCTCGGCCTCGAAGAGGAGCCCGCGCTGAGGGTCGAAGACGACGCGCTCGGGATCGAACTCCGTGGCCACCGGCGTGGCCATCTTGAAAGAGTAGATCCAGTGCTCGGCCGGCGGCTCGTTCAGCCGGACGACAAAGGAATAGAAACCATCCGAGAAATCGATCGCCCGGGGCGAGCTTATGCGCAGGATCTTGTCCACTACGTCCTCTCCCCCGCGCGCGGCCTGGCCGCTTGCCCGAGGGGGACCCGAGGCTCTGCCCCTCTCGCGGTGACGACCCTCTCACCGCGACGCGAGCGGCTCGCGATCGGTTGCCTCCCGATCGTCGGAGCGCGACGGAAATCCCTGGCCGGAACGACCCGCACAATTCGTCCCTGACCGTCCAGAATAGTAACGGCCCCTATGAACTCGTCGTAACTCGGAAGTCTGATCTCGCCCATTCCCGATCCTCCATTCTTCGCCGGCTTCCCTCGCATGCCCGGCTACCGCTCACGCGCGACCATCACGTTTTTGATGCGGTCAGAGACCGGGAGGTTCCCAGGCGGCCGCACTGATCCTTGGGCAAATCCGTGCGACCGGCCGCGCATTCCGCGGTCGGTCATTGATTACCACTCGATCCGATCCCGCAGCGGAATGCTATGATTCTCCCGGGTTTGGGATCCGGAGACACACGCGTGCTGGCGTCACGGAGGTGGCATGGCGGAAAAAAGTACTCGCGGCCCGCTCGACGGACTCAAGGTCCTGGATCTCACGGAGCACATGGCGGGCCCGTACTGCACCATGATCCTGGCCGACATGGGCGCCGATGTGATCAAGGTCGAGCGGCCCGGCGCCGGCGATTCCTCGCGTGCCATGGGCGACGGCAGCGAGCGCAATCCCTACTTCCGCTACATCAACCGGAACAAGAAGAGCCTCACCCTGGACTACAAATCGCCCCGGGGCAGCGAGATCTTCCTCAAACTGGTGGGCGGCATGGACGTGCTCGTGGAGAACTATCGCCCCACCGTCATGGAGCGGGCGGGGCTCGGATACGAGATGCTCAAAGAGAAGAACCCGCGCCTCATCTATGCCCAGCTCTCCGGCTTCGGCTCGGACGGCCCCTATCGTGAAAAGGGCGGCTTCGACCTCATCGCGCAGGGCATGGGCGGCATCATGCACGTCACGGGGGAGCCGGATGGTCCGCCGACCTCCGTGGGCCTGCCCATCTGCGACCTCGGCACCGGCATGTGGGGAGTGCAGGGCATCCTGGCCGCGCTCTACGAACGGCAGCGCACGGGCCGGGGACAGCGCGTCGAGTGCTCGCTCCTCGAGACGGCGGTGGCTTTCTCTTCATGGACGAGCGCGGGCTGGCTGGCCGATCGCGTGGAGCCCACGCGCATGGGCTCGCGGCATCGTCAGAACGCGCCCTACCAGCGCTTCGAGACCAAGGACGGCTACATGATGATTGGCGCGGCCGGCCAGGGCATCTGGGAGCGCTGCGCGCCCGCCCTCGGGCATCCGGAATGGCTGGAGGATCCGCGCTTCCGCCACGGTCCCGAGCGCAGAAAGAACCGCTCCGCCCTCGAGCGGGAAATCGCCTCGGTCCTGATCACGGCGCCCTCCGCCCACTGGATCAAGGCCCTGGACGACGCGGGCGTCCCCTGCGGGCCCGTCTACACCTATGAGCAGCTCTTCGCCGATCCGCAAGTGCTGCACCGTGAGATGGTCGTGCACGCCGAGGACGCGGAGCTGGGACGCGTGCCTCATATCCGGACGCCCGTGCGGATGTCCGAGAGTGCGGTGGCCGTGCGCGTCACGGCGCCGAAGCTCGGCCAGCACACGGACGAGGTGCTGTCCGGCCTGGGCTATGCGGCGGGCGACATTGCTGCGTTTCGCCGCGACCGCGTGATCTGAGCCGCTGGCGACACCTACCGTCCCCGTCGACAACATCTCGTGTCCATCTTTCTGATCCGCCACGGTGAGACGCTGGGCAATGCCTCGCGCACCGTCCAGCTCCCGGATAATCCCCTCTCGCCTCGCGGTGTCGTGCAGGCCGAGCGCCTGGCCCGCCGGCTCGAGGGCGAGGGCATCGCCAGCATCCTCTCGAGCGATCTCGCGCGAGCGGTCATGACAGCCGACCGCCTCCGGCGCCTCACGGGCGCGCCCATTCGCCACGATCCGCTTCTCCAGGAGCGCAACTTCGGCGACATTCGCGGCACGCCGTATGCGGAGCTCGCCTTCGACATGTTCGCGCCCGGCTACGCGCCGCCCCACGGTGAGAGCTGGGAGATCTTCCACGCTCGCGTGGATCGCGCCTGGGTGCTCGTGCAGCAGGCGGCCGCGGCCGCGAAAGGTCACCTCGCGGTCGTCACGCATGGGCTGGTCTGTCGCTCGCTGGCCGCTCGGCACCTGACCCTGCCGGAAGGCCAGGAGGCGCCGGAGCGGTGGGAGAACACCGCGCTCACCATCGTCGACTATCCAGCCCCCTGGCGCGTGCGGCTGCTCAACTGCATCGCCCACCTCGACGGCCTCGACCCCGCCCCCCTCTCGGAGTCAGGCGCCGTCTGATCGCGGCCTTGACACGTCGGGCGCCGCGGCGCACTCTCTGGGCCTGCGCCCGGTGAGCTGCTCCCGAGCCCGACAATCCCAGAGGAGGTCTCCATGAAAGCTGCCATGTTCCACGGTCCGCATCAGCCGCTGACCATCGAGGAAGTCGACATCGACAAGCCCATGGGCCGCGAGGTGCTCGTACGCACGGTGGCGTCCGGAGTCTGTCACAGCGATCTGCACTTCGTGGACGGCTACTATCCCTTCCCCACGCCGGCCATCCTGGGTCACGAGGCGGCCGGGATCGTGGAGGAGGTCGGTCTCCAGGTGGGCGAGTTCAAGCCAGGCGATCACGTCATCGCCTGTCTCTCCGTCTTCTGTGGCCATTGCGACTACTGCCTCACGGGCAAGACCCATCTCTGCCAGACGCGTCCCGTCCGGGCCAAGACGGATCCGCCCAAGCTCTCCTGGAAGGGGCAGGCCGTCAATCAGTTCGCCAATCTCTCCGCCTACGCGGAAAAGATGCTCGTGCACGAAAACGCCCTCGTGAAGATCGACGACACCATGCCGCTGGACCGCGCGGCCCTCATCGGCTGCGGCGTCACCACGGGCGTGGGGGCGGTGCTGAACACGGCCAGGATAGAGGCGGGCTGCATCGTGGCCGTCTTCGGCGCGGGCGGCGTGGGGCTCGCGGCCATCCAGGGGGCGCGCATCGCGGGAGCGCGCATGATCATCGCCGTGGACACCGTCGAGTCCAAGCTGACCAAGGCGCGTGAGCTGGGCGCCACCCACGGCGTCAATGCGTCTTCCGGTGATCCCGTGAAGGCCATCCGCGACCTGACCAATGGCGGCGCCGACTACTCCTTCGAGTGTATCGGCCTCAAGATCGCGGCCGAGCAGTGCTTCGACTGCATCCGGCCGGGCGGCACCGCGACGGTGGTGGGCATGATCCCGGTGGGACAGAAGATCGAGCTGGACGGCCCCATGTTCCTTCGCGAGAAGAAGATCCAGGGCTGCAGCATGGGCTCCAATCGTTTCAAGGTGGACATGCCGCGGTATATCGACCTGTATCGTCAGGGCCGCCTCAAGCTCGACGAGATGATCAGCCGTCGCGGCAAGCTCGAGGATGTGAACGAAGCCTTCCGCGCCATGAAGGCTGGCGAAGTCGCGCGCACGGTGCTGATGTTCGCGTAGGTAGCCTCTCGCCCCCTCATTTACTCAGCTCTCGCCTCGTCGCTCGAGGCGAGCGTCTCAGCTCGAACGGCGCAGCCGCGAGACGAGGGCCGAGTAGATCAGGGGCCTACCCGCCGAGCAGAACGAAGTGGCGGCTACCGACGGTGCCCTCGTCCAGCACGCGCCAAGCGGGATTCGTTGCGGGGCGAAGGCGAGCCCACTCCTCGGCGCGCAGCATGAGGCGGGCCGCGGGCGCTGAGGCCAGGAGAGATTTCACCTCGGCCTCACTCCGCACCTCGCGCACGGGGTGACGCATGTAGAAATCCCAGGCGAGGTTCGCATCTGGATAGGAGAGGAGCGGAGGGCCGGGGTCGAGCCGCGCGACGAAGCGCTGGGCCACGCCGCGGTAGTCATGGGCCTGGGCGAACCGGGCCGGATACTCGACCGCCGTCACGGCCAGCGCGACGCCGAGCCCAGCTGCGATCCACGCCGCCGCCGCGAAACCGTTGCCTTCGCGGACGAGCCGCCAGAATCCAAGCGCCGCCCCGATGACGATGGCCCCGGCCACCACCCCGCGCTCCCACGGCGCCGCGGGGAGGAAGACGGCGTCCGGGCCGGACAGGTGGCCCCAAAGTAAGAAAGCGCCCGCCCCCATCATCAAGAAGAGGTAGGCGCCGCTGGCCCAGGCGACAAGGCGAGCCGGGGCCCTCGTGAAGAACTGCCCGACCAGGAGCGCCAGCACGGGCCAGAGAGGAAGGAAGTATCGCGCGCGCTGCTCGCCCGACAGGCTCAGGAGGACGATGAGCGTCGCGGCCCAGACCAGGAGACGGCGCCGGCCGGTATCCCGCGACCGCGTCCACCACCAGGCCGCCGGAAACAAGAAGAGGCCCCAGGGCAGAAAGCGCAGCAGGTGCGCGGCCACGGCCTGGACCCTCGAGCTGACCGCGCTCCTGAAATACCAGCCAAGATAGTCCGTCATCACCACGGCCCGGCCATAGCTCTTCTCGCGCTGGAGGAGATAGGGCAAGAGCCATGGCAGCGCCGTCAGCGCGAGAATGGCGAGACCCATGAGCAGCCGGAGCCGCTTGAGCCCCCGCATGCCGTCCGTGGCGAGGCTCGCAGCGAGCGCCGCCGCCACCACCATGAGAGCGGCCGGGCCCTTGGCGGCCAGCCCGCCCGCCGCGCAGAGATAGAAGCCCACCAGCGCGCGACGCCCCTCACCCTCCTCGACGGAGGCCAGATAGAAATAGAGCGCCCAGGTCATCCACGCGGTGAGCATCATGTCGGTGAGAACCTGGTGGGCCATGAAGAAGTAGAAGGGGCTGGTGGCGAGCACCAGGGCCGCCGCCCGCCCCGTGTCGCCATCCCACAATCGGCGCCCGATCGCGAAGACGCCGAGCAGCCCCAGCAGCGCCGAGAGCACGGAGGCGATGGGCGCGGTGGCGTCGGAGACGGCGCCGAAGGGCAGCGAGAAGAACGCGACCGTCCAGAAGTAGAGCGGGGGCTTGTTGAGATAGACCTCGTCGCGCACGCGCGGCAAGATCCAGTGGCCACGCTCCACGGCCTCTCGCGCGAGGAGGCCATAGCGCGCCTCGTCCTGATTGTCCAGGGGCCGCCGGCCGAGGGGCAGGGCAAAGACGACGGCACTCGCGACGAGCACGACCCCCAGCGCGAGCAGCGCGCGCCGCGGGGTGAGGGCCTCGATCAGATCACGCCCGCGTGGCGCGCGCGCTCGGCGATCTTCCGGGCGCGCGTGAGATGGGGCTGGTCCATCATCTGGCCCTTCCAGGTGAAGGCGCCCGCGCCCCTTCGCGCGTGCTCCTCGAAGGCCGCCATGAGGGCCAGCGCGTCCTCGGCATCGGCCTTGGAGGGCGTGAACTCCTGGTTGATCACCTCGATCTGGCTCGGGTGAATGGATATCTTCCCGCTGAAGCCCATGGCCACGCCGTCCCGGCACTCGCGCCGCAGCCCGTCGAGATCAGGAATATCGGTATAAACGGTGTCGAGCGATTCGACGCCGGCCGCCGAGGCCGCCACCGCGCACATGACGCGCGCGTGCCGCGGGATATCGAGATAGCGCCCCGACTCATCGCGGACGCGCGGCAGGCCCATGGCTGCCGAGAGATCCTCGATGCCCCAGGAGACGGCGACGATGCGCGGGCTGGCCGCCGCCACCTCGCCGACATTGAGCAGCCCGAGCGGTGTCTCGGTGGCAATCAGGATGAGCTTGGTGGACCCGAAGGGCAGCCCGTGCTTCTCCTCGAGCCTCTCGAGGGCCGCCGCCACCTGACGCACGTCCGCGGCCGAGCGCGGCTTGGGCACGATATATCCATCGGGCCTGGCCGCGATGGTCTCCTCGAGGTCAGGGATGGCGTGCTCGGTGAAGATGGGATTCATCCGGACCCATCGCTCACGGCCGCCGAAGTCGAGGGTCTCGAGCCAGCGGCGGACGATGGGACGCGTGGCGGGCTTCCTCTCGGGAGGCACGGCGTCCTCGAGGTCGAGAATCAGCCCGTCCGCGGGGAGGGTCAGGGCCTTGGCCATCATCTTCTCCTGGCCGCCGGGGACGAAGTGGAGCGATCGCCGCATCAGGCGGATGTCCTCCGCCGCATCATGGCGGCGCGCCGGCAGCGCATGATGAGCTCGCCGTGCTGGTTCTTGGCGCGATGCTCGAAGGTGACGATGCCCCACTCGGGACGCGACTTCGACTCGCGCTTGTCCACGACTTCCGTCTCCGCGTAGATCGTGTCGCCGTGGAAGACCGGCTTGGGGAACTCCACTTTCTCGAAGCCCAGGTTGCCCACCGTCGTGCCCAGCGTCGTCTCGCCTACGGAGAGCCCCACGGCCACCCCGAGGGTGAACAGGCTATTGACGAGCGGCTTGCCGAACTCAGCCTTGGCCGCGGCGTGAAAATCCACGTGGAGCGGCTGCGGGTTCATGGTCAGGCACGAGAAGAAGACGTTGTCGGCCTCGGTGACGGTGCGGCCAGGCTGGTGCTGGAACACCTGGCCCACCGCGAGCTCTTCGAAGAGCTTGCCGGCCATGGGGAGAGCCTCCGATCAGCAGGCGGGGCGGTTCAGGACCCGCGGGTCGATCTTGCGCGTGAGAAGCTGGCCGTCGCCCGTGCTGCCGAGGAGCTTGCCTCGCTCGGCGATGACGCGCCCGCGCAGGATGGTCGTGACCGGCCAGCCCGTGACCGACCAGCCCTCCCAGGGGCTGTAGTCCGTGACGTGGAAATCGTCCTTGGTCAGCGTCTTGCGGATGGTGGGATCGATGAGGGCGAAGTCGGCGTCGCTCCCCGGCGCGATCACGCCCTTGCGCGGATAGAGGCCGAGGATCTTGGCGGCATTGGTGGCGGTGATGTCGACGAACCGCTCGAGCGACATGCCGCGCTTGCCCACGCCCTCGGTGAAGCCGATGCCCATGCGCGCCTCGGCGCCCACATTGCCGCCCGTGACGTCCTCGATGGTCCGTCCTCTGAGCTTGAGGGCGAGGCTCGTCGGGTACTCGTCGGTGGCCAGGGTGGAGAGCCCACCGTGCACGAGCCCGTTCCAGAGCGCGGCCTGATCCTCGGGGAACTTCAGCGAGGGATACGTGTGCGAGCAGAAGCCCCGCGGCGTCTTGTAGTACTCCGCGTTGAAGCACGCGTACTGGTGGAGCGTCTCGCCATACACGGGTAGACCCGCGGCGCGAGCCTCCGCGATGGCCTCCACCCCTTCCCGCGCCGAGGTGTGAACGAAGTAAATGCCGGCGCCCTTGGCCCGCGCGAGCGCAATGGTGCGGCGGAAGGCCAGCAGCTCGGAGAGATTGGTGTGCACGAGGTGCAGGTTCGACCCCTCCATCCGGCCTTGCTCACGGAAGAGCTCGTAGTTGAACTGGACCAGATCCTCGTCCTCGCCGTGCACGATCATGATGCCGCCGTGCTTGGCCACCTTCTCCATGGCGAAGCCGATGCGGCCGAAGTCGATGCGGTTCGTGGGGCGCTTGGGATGTGGGGGGAGGATGCTCGTCGTGAAGACCTTGAAGGACGGGTGCCCCTGCTGGATCGCCTCGGGGATCTGCTCGAAGGTCCGCAGGGGCAGCGCCCCGGCCAGCGTGATGTGGAAGGCGTAGTCGACGTAGGACTGTCCCTTCCACCGCGCCGCCCGCTGCTCCAGCATCGGCATGATCTCGCCGCCGGGGCGCACGAAACAGAAATCCACGTGGGTCGTGGTGCCGCCGCAGGCCATGCCCTTGGTGTCTTCCTCGGGGCCGAGGGTGAGGCTGGGCTCCTCGGGGTGGGACATGATGGGATGCGCGAGGTGCGCGTGGGGCTCGACGCCTCCCGGCACCACGATCTTGCCCGCGGCGTCGATGACGCGCGCCGACTCCGTCGGGAGCGAGCCCGGCGTGCCGAGGAGGGCAATGCGCTCCCCCTCCACGCCCACATCGCAGATCGCCACGCCCTGGGGCGTCACGACCTGTCCACCGCGAATCACGAGATCGAGCACGCGCCGAGCCTAGCCCAACCCGTCGGAACCGTCAATTCCGCTCTCACCCCGGTACTGGGTCAAGTTGCGAGCCACATTGTATGTTGAGCGTCGCTGGCGACCGAGAACGTGGCGTTTCGAGCCGAGCGGCCCTGCCGCGAGGCGAGAGCTGGGTAGATCTGGCGAAGCAAATTGGCCCAGTACCCCCTCCGCTCCGGGCCGGCACCCGCCGATAACTCCCGCGATGGGCACTGCCCGGAGACTGTGGCTTGGGGTGCCACGACCCCGAGGAGGCGTGGGGAGGAGCATGGGCCGGAGAACATCGAGGAGACTTCGCCTGCGGCGCCTCTATGTCGCCTCGGGTTTCACGGTGTCCATCGGGCTCATCTATCTGACTGGACTGCTGTTCCTGGTCGCGATCGTGCCCATGGCCGCCGTCGCGCTCATGGGCGCGGGCATCCTGATCGGCCTCACCCTCGGGGCGGCTGGCCGCCGAGCGCGACAGGTGGCCCGGCCGGCGGCCCCGCAGACGATGCTCGCCGCCGACCGGGCCCTCCTCCAGCGCATCATCGACGCCAGCCCGACCCTCATCTTCATCAAGGATCGGGAGGGGACGTTCCTCCTGGCCAACCAGACCATGGCGACGGTCTACGGACTGACCGCCGAGCGCATGACGGGCATGTCCCACATGGAAATCGGGCGAATCCTGGGCGCTCCCGACGGAGAGGTGCAGCGATTCCTCGAGGCCGACCAGCGCGCCATCGACACGGGTGAGGCGGTCTTCATCCCCGAACAGGTCCTGACCACCCACGGGCGAAGCACGTGGCTGCAGATCAGCAAGATGCCCATCGACGTCGCCGGACGGGGCCGCTGCGTGCTGGGCGTGTGCGTGGACATCACGGCGCGCAAGGAGGCCGAGGACGAGATTCATCGCGCCAGGCTCGCCGCGGAGCAGGCGGCCCGCGCCAAGAGCGATTTCCTGGCCATGATGAGCCACGAGATCCGCACGCCCATGAACGGCGTGCTGGGGATGACCGGGCTCCTCCTCGACACATCCCTCACCGCCGAGCAGCGCGAGTACGCGGAGACCGTCCGCAGCTCGGGCAGCGCGCTCCTGGGCATCCTGAACGAGATCCTCGACCTCTCCAAGATCGAAGCCGGCCGGATGGAGCTCGAGCACATCGACTTCTCCGTGGCCGCCGCCGTGGAGGAAGCGACCGAGCTGCTCGCCGAGCGCGCCCACAGCAAGCGAATCGAGCTCCTGTCGCGGGTCGACGAGACCATCCCGGCCACCCTGCGTGGCGACCCCGGCCGCTTCCGCCAGGTGCTCATCAACCTGATCGGAAACGCCATCAAGTTCACCGAGCGCGGCGAGGTGGTGATCACGGTCGAGGTGGCGCAGGAAGGCTCGAACGACGTCGATCTGCGCATTGCCGTACGCGACAGCGGCATCGGGATCCCGGCCGAGGGCCGATCGCGCCTGTTCCAGCCATTCAGCCAGGCCGACAGCTCGACCACGCGGAAGTTCGGCGGGACCGGCCTCGGGCTCGCCATCTGCCGGCGTCTCGTGGAGCTGATGGGCGGCGAGATCGGGGTGGACAGCGAGCCGGGACAGGGCAGCACGTTCCGCTTCACCGTGCGGCTCCAGCGGGTCCTCGCCGGTGCCCACGATAGGGGCGCCCAGACCGCGGCGTTGCGGGGCGCGCGCATTCTCATCGTCGACGACAACGCCACCAACCGGGTCTTCCTCCGCGAGCAGCTGCGCGTATGGGGTGTGGAGGCGGACGTAGCGCCGGATGGGCCGACCGCGCTCGAGGGCCTGCGCGACGCCGCCGCCGCCGGCACCGTCCATCAGGTAGCGTTGCTCGACATGCAGATGCCCGGCATGGACGGTCTCACGCTGGCTCGTGCCATCAGGGCCAATCCGGATCTTGCCGGCGTCAAGCTCCTGCTCCTGAGCTCCTGGACCGAAGCGGGCCACAGCATCGACGTTCAGGCGGCGGGAATCGATGCGCGGCTACCCAAGCCCGTGCGCCCGTCTCGCCTGCTCGCCCAGCTGGTCGCGCTCCTCGGTCGAGACAGCGCCGAGGCCCCGACCCCGCCGCGGCCGGCCACGGACGTGGGGCTGCCCTCGTCCGGTACTCGGTCGGCACGGATCCTCGTGGCCGAGGACAACGCGGTCAACCAGAAGCTGATCGCGCGCCTCCTGGAGAAGAAGGGCCATCGCGTGGACGTCGTCGCCAATGGGCGCGAAGCCGTCGACGCGGTCACGAGGATCGGGTACGATCTGGTGCTCATGGACGTCCAGATGCCCGAGATGGATGGGCTCGAGGCGACCCTACAGATTCGCGCCACCGATCGGCCCGAAGTGGCCAGGATCCCCATCATCGCGCTGACCGCCAATGCCATGCAGGGCGACCAAGAGCGATGCCTCTCGGCCGGCATGGACGACTACCTGTCCAAGCCGGTGAAGCCCACGGACCTGACCGCCGCCCTCGACCGCTGGCTCGCCGTGGTTGTTTAGGTCAGGGGGAACGTCGCCGCTCTTCCCCCGACACCCCCCCACCGGTCTAGATAAGTCAGGGGGGAGCGGCGCCGCTCCTCCCCCGACACCCCCCCACCGGTCATCCGCGAGGGCTTGGGGCAAGGTCTTGCAATGCGGCGTTGGGCATGCGAAGAGCGTAGCTGTCTGCCCACACGTCGAACGCTCCGGAGGAGAGGCGATATGGATACAGAGCACGAGCGGTTCATGCGGATCGCCCTGGAAGAAGCGCGCGCCGGCCGCGCCGAGGGCAACATGGCGGTGGGCGGCGTCATCGCGCGCGGCGGCGAAGTGCTCGCGCGCGGCCACAACGAGGCAGTGTCCACCTTCGACGTCACCGCCCACGCGGAGACGGTGGCCCTGCGACGCCTCTCCACCCGCCTCCGCGTCGTGAATCCCACCTACCGCGCGGGGCAGGGTCCGCTCGCCGACTGCGTGCTCTACACCACCGTGGAGCCCTGTGCCATGTGCTGCTTCGCCATCTGCGTATCCGGCATCGCCCGGGTCGTCATCGGCGCCCGCTACGCCCGGATGGGCCTGCACTTCGGCGACTACGCGATCGAGAAGCTGCTGGCCATGGTCGACCAGCCCGTCACCATCGTCGACGGGATTCTCTACGAGGAATGCGCCGCCCTCCGCCTGGAAAGCAGCACCGGCCGCACGTGAGCGTCACCGTGGGGCCTCTCATCGGGGCATCAGCTCGCCCGCATCCAGATCCTCGATGGCCGCGCTCCGGCGCCGAAGCCACGCGTGGAATACCGCCATCCCCCGCTCGTTCGCTGGGTTCAGCGAGCCGGTGGCGATGACCGTGTAGACGTTGCAATACAGGACCGAGCGCCGATAGTCGCTGAGCGCATCCTCGAACGTGTAGTCCCCGCGGCCGCCCGTTGCGAGCTCGTGCCAGAGACGGAGAAGGCGCATCTCCTCCGCCCGCCGTACCGGAGGCTCGAGGCAGCCGGACAGGAAATAGGCGACATCGAACGCACCACGTCCGCGGAAGGCAATCTGCCAGTCGATGACGGCTAGCCCCGTATCGGCGAAGAAAAGATTGTCGAGGCGATAGTCGCCGTGGGCGATCGTCATCGGGGGCGCGGTGAAGCTGTTGAGCAGGTCGACGACGTGGGTGCCCATACTCTCGGTGATCGCCCGCATCCTCGGCGAGAGATGGTCGCCGAACGTCCTCAGATAAGGCACGAGGGCCGCCTGGTAGGCGGGCTCGGCGAACTGGTGCACGGGCGCATTGCTCGTGGGAATCCAATCCAGCCGCTCCAGCTCCGGGCTGGCCCACCAGGCCGCATGAAGCCCCGCGATCCTCCGGATGGCGAGCTCGGCTTCCGTCGCCGAACATCCCGCCGCATCGTTCCCCATCGAGAGGGACCCGAGGTCCTCCAGCAGGATGAGGTACTTGTCGGCGGCCACGTCCATGGCGGCCGCGTAGCAGCGCGGCACCCGCAGCGGCACGCGGTGAGCGAGATCACGGTAGAAACAGATCTCGCGCTCGTAGAATCTGAACAATCGACAGATCTCGCGGCCCCCCGGATCCAGCGTAGGTAGCTTCCCGACGAGACTCCACGGGGCAGTGTCGTCGCGCCGCTCGTAGGTGGGACGAATCCTGGCCACTTGACCGAGGAAGCCGACGCCCGTCCCGATCGACTCGGTCGTGACGGCCGTCACGCTACCGGCACGCAGGGCGCCACTTTGACGCAAGAGGGAGGTTAGGCCGGCAGGCGTGATGTCCTCGAATCGACGCGGGATGCCCGTCGCCATGATGGCTGAGGACTGTAGCGGACTCGACCGCGAACATCAACGGGATGGCCGGATCGGTGGTCAGGTCTTACCCGATGCTGGTGATGCCGCTCGATCACCGGTCGCTAGACGCGCGCCATCACCCGGCGCGCGAAGGATTCGGCCAAGCCCCACTTCTCGTCCACACCCGTGGCGAACATGAGCTCCTGCAGACCCTGGCGGCCGAGCTCGCGGATCTGCTCGACGAGCTCCTCTGCGGAGCCGACCAGGCACGTGGCGCGGATCAGGTCGGCATCGATCAGCTCGGCCTCCCCCGGATGCAGGTGCGTGTAGTGGAACTCGTGGGTGCGGAAGTGCCGGTGCTCGGGCGGGGTCTTCTCGACGAGCGCGCAGTACCGTTTCCACATGGGCCGGAGGAAGGGCGGCGGATCGATCCCCCGCTCGTGCACTTCATCGTAGAAATAGTAGACGCTGGCCATGACGTTGGGCCCGATGGTGCGAATCACCCGCTCGGAGTCCACGGCCTCGCCCGGGTCGAGCAGCGCGATGTTGGTGAGCGCGCAGTTGCGGAAGCCCTCGAGAGCGCGGCCGGCTCGCGCCGCGCCCTTTCCCGCATACCCCAGGGCCTCCGCCACCGGCACCCCGCGTGGCGGGATGGCGAACACCAGGCCGTCGCCGTATTGCCCCGCCAGCTCCATGGCCCGCGGCCCGAAGCCCGAGACGTAAAGGGGGATTCTCGGCTCGAGGTTCATGTACTCGCGGTCGCGCATGAGGATCTGGATGGGGCGCGTGACGCCGTTGTAGGTGTAGTCCACCACCTCGCCGCGCAGGAGCGCGCTCAGGACCCGGAGGTACTCGGCGTAGTCGGCCACGCGCATCGGCCGCTGGCCCATCGTGCGCATGGCCGTGTTGCCCGTGCCGATGCCGAGATGCACACGCCCGGGGGCTAGCCGGTTGATCGTGGCCACGCCCGCCACGTGCACGGGCGGGATGCGCGTGCCGGAGATCGCGGTGCCGGGCCCGATGCGGAGGCGTGTGGTCGCCTTGGCGGCCAGCGCCAGCACCGCGTAGCAGTCGGAGTACAGCATCTGGCTGTCCGTGACCCAGACGGAATCGAAGCCCAGGCTCTCGGCATGGGTGAAGAACCCGATCTCGTCGATATTGGCCATGAAGCAGACGCCGAAACGCATGTCGGCCCGCGCCTAGCCCCGCAGGTGCTTGGTGAAGAACTCCAGCGTCCGCTGCCAGGCAAGCTTGGCGGCGGCCTCGTCGTATCGTGGCGTGGTGTCGTTGTTGAATCCGTGCTGCGTGCCCGGATACTGATACATAGCGTATGTCACGTTGCTCGCCTTCAGAGCGGTCTCGTAGGCGGGCCAGCCCGCGTTGATCCGCTCGTCGTTTTCCGCATGGTGAACTAGGAGGGGCGCCTTGATCTTGGCGGCCTCCGAGGCGGTGGGCTGGGTGCCGTAGAACGGGACGGCTGCGGCAAGATCCGGCAGGCGCGTGGCCAGCATGTGCGCGATGCCGCCCCCATAGCAGAAGCCCACCACGCCGATCTTGCCGGTGCAGTCAAACCGGGCTTTCAAGATAGCCGCCGCGGCCACGAAGTCTTCGCGGGACTTCGCCTCATCCAGCTTCGCGAACGGCTCCCGCGCCTTGTCCTCGCCGCCGGGATATCCGCCCAGCGGCGTCAGGGCATCGGGCGCGAAGGCCATGAAATTGTCGAGGGCGAGGCGCCGCGTGATGTCCTCGATGTGGGGGTTGAGTCCGCGATTCTCGTGGACGACGAGAATACCCGGCAGCTTGCCGGTGGCGTCGCTCGGCCGCGCCAGGTACGCGCGCATCTTCCCCGACCCTTGCGGCGACTCGTAGTCGACGTACTGAGTCTTGAGGCGCTTGTCGTCCTTCGAGTACCTGCTGTGCTTCCACGAACTTCGGATTCAGCGCGTCGAGAAGCATGGCGGCCGTCATGCCGGCCACCGCGAACTTCGTCGCGCGATCCAGGAAGCCGCGGCGGTCGATGGCCCCGTGGACATACTGATCGAAGAGGTTCAGAAGCTCCTGATCGAAATCCGCCGCTCTCTTTCGCTCCATGCGCGTGACCTCCATGCCTCTCGGCCAAATCCCTCCCCATTGGGGGAGAGGGCAGGGTGAGGGGGTCGGGCCCTTGCACCACCCCGAGATTCTCCGTTGATCTTGTCCGGCGTTCCTCTAGTGCGGGACCATGGCCCAGAGGGGGTCGAGGTTCTTGGGATCCGGCTTGAGCTGGCCCACCCCAGGGGCGTTGACCAGCTCGACGATCTTGTCGTTGATGGGCGTCTTGACGCCGACCTGGCGCCCCTGATCCGCCACGTAGCCGTTCAGGTAGTTGATCTCGGTGCGGCGGCCCTTCATCACGTCCTGGAGCATGGAGGGCCGGCCGCCCACGCGGCTCTTGGCATCGCGGGACATGTCGGCTTCGACCTCGGCGAGGCCGTCGCCCGCCACGGCGTCCACGAAGCGCTGGGTGGCGATGCTGTAGATCGGCTCGACCTCGAAGCCGCGCGCCCGGCCCACCTGGATGACCTCGGCCGCGGTGAAGACGGCGATGCGGCGCGGGACATGATTGGTCCGCGCCTCGGCGGAGTCGAAGCCGGAGAGCCCCGAGATCGGATTAACCATGCAGTTGACGGCGAGCTTGGACCACCGCTCGCCCCAGAGATTGGGCGTCACCTTGGTGACCGCGACGTCATTCATGATGCGGGCGATCTCCTGGGCGCGCGGCGTGTCCTTGCCGTCGTGTTCGCCGATCTTGAAGCCGATGCTGCCCCTGTCGGTGCGGATGGCGTGGCCGGGCTCGTACATGCCGGCGCTGATGGTGATGACGCAGCCGAGCGTCCGCTCGCGTCCCGCCACGGCGGCCACGCGCTCGTCATTGATCCCGTTCTGGAAGTCCACCACGATGCCGGAGGGCTGGCGGAGATACACCGTGGCGAGGGCCGTCGCCCACTCGGTGTCATAACTCTTGACCGAGATGAAGATCACGTCGAAGGGCTCGCGGAGCCCCTGCGTCTCGTGAATGTGCAGCGCCTTGACGGGAATCAGGTGCTCGCCGCAGGTGCCCGAGAGCCGGAGACCGTGCCGCTTGATGGCCTCGATGTGGTCCGGCCATTGATCGATGAGCGTGACATCGTGCCCAGCCCGCGTCAGCATGCCGCCGACGACAGACCCGATTGCCCCCGCGCCGATGATGCCGATCCTGGTCGCCATGTCTCCCCCTGCCTTCGTGGATTTCGGGCGCCTCGCGCCCGGAGCCGCGAGCATAGCACTTCGCGAGCCTGTGGTGAGTCCGAGCGGTGGCGTTGAGTCTCGCCCGCATTTTCGGTATAACCTAGCCCTTCACCCATGCCCACCGATCCCCTCACTCTCGCCCGTGAGCGCGCCCAGGAAAACCTCTTCTGGCGGCATCTGGAGGTGAACGTCGAGGAGGCCGGGGAGGGCTGGGTCAAGCTGCGCGTGCCCGTCAAGGATGGGCTCCGCAACGCCGTGGGCGCGCCCGTGCACGGCGGCGTGCTGAGCGCGCTCGTGGACATGGCCGTGGGCGGCGCCGTCGGCACCACCCACGAAGGGCCGGGGGGCGGCGTGGGCCAGAGCACCCTCGACCTCAACGTGAGCTTTCTCGCGGCGGCGGGCGACGGCGATCTCTTCGCCGAGGGACGCCTCCTCCGCCGCGGCCGCACCATCGCTTTCGGCGAGGCCCGCATCAGCGATGCCTCGGGCCGTCTGGTCGCCGTGGGCCGTGCCACCTACATGCTGCTGACCACCAAGCCCTAGACGAGCAGGATCAAAGGAGACCCCATCGTGGCCACCAAGATCGTCTTCGCTCCCAAGATGCCCGACCCCATCATGGAAAGAGCCCGCAGCATGGTGCCCCAGGGGTTCGAGCTGGTCGTCACCGATTCCGACAGCCCTGACTTCCTCAAGACGGTGGCCGGGGCGGAGTACTACGTGGGCTTTCCGCGGGCCGGGATGGGGCCGGACTTCTTCAAGGCCGCGCCGGGGCTCAAGCTCATCCAGCTCATCAGCGCCGGCTACGACCGCCTGGATTTGGCCGCGGCCAAGAAGGCGGGCGTGCCCATCGCGAACAACGGCGGCTCCAATTCCGTGGCGGTGGCCGAGCACACCATGATGCTGATCCTGGCCGTGTACAAGAAGCTGTCGTGGCATCACGACAATGTCGTGCACGGCAAGTGGCGCGTGGGTGACTTCTCCGAGACGCGCACCTACGAGCTGGCCGGCAAGACGCTGGGCATCGTGGGGCTCGGCACCATCGGCAAGAAGGTGGCGCGCCGGGCCCTCGCCTTCGACATGGACGTGCAGTACTACGACATCGCGCGGCTCAGCGAAGACCAGGAGGACGCCATCGGCGTGAAGTTCACGCTCTTCCCCGAGCTGCTCCAGACCTCCGACGTGGTCACCCTGCACGTGCCCCTGAACGAGGCGACGCGGAAGATGATGGGCGCCCGCGAGTTCGCCATGATGAAGAAGGAGGCCATCTTCATCAATACGTGCCGCGGCCCCGTGGTCGACGAGGAGGCGCTGCGGCACGCGCTTCTCTCCAAGCAGATCGCGGCCGCGGGGCTCGACGTCATGGTCGAGGAGCCGCCGCTCATCAACCATCCGCTCTTCGGGCTGGAGAACGTGACCTTCACGCCGCACTCGGCGGGGCCGACGTGGGAGAACTGGCCGAAGGCGTTCCGGAACGCATTCGACAACGTGCAAAGGGTGGCGCGCGGGGAGAAGCCGCTCTGGGTGATTCCGGAGATGAGGTAGCGACGCGCGGCTCGTCGAGTCACCCCCCTCACCCTGCCCTCTCCCCCGCGACGGGGAGAGGGATAATTACCAAGCAACAAGACGACGTCGTTGAGGTTGAGACTTTTCATTCATCCCTCTCCCCCATCGGGGGGGAGGGCAGGGTGATACATCCGGGTGAGTGAGAGGTAAGCAGGGGGCGCGGAGTGTCGGCGTCTTCGGCAGCTTGCCAATGGACAGGCATGGGAGTATCTCCCTAGAGCAGCACTGATCCACGCTTCATACCGCCATCTCAGGAGGACGTCGTGGCCACAGCCATTCGACTCTTCGCCTTGATCTTGCTCGCCCTCACCGTCGCCCCTGGGCATGCCCGCGCTCAAGGCGCCATCGAGCAGAAGGAGATCGAGATCGCGGCCGTCCGCGATCCACAGCTCGGATCCCAGGTTGCCATCGCGGATGCCTTCGGCTACTTCAAGGAGGTCGGCCTCACCGTCAACGTACGCTGGCAGCAGTCGGCCGCCGATGTCATCACCCTCATGGCGGGGGGCAGCCAGTATCTCGGCACCGGCGGCACCTTCACGCAGATCGTCCTGGGCGGGCAGAAGCTTCCCGTCCACACGATCTCCGCTCTCGCCGACATCGCGGGCACCCAGGGCTTCGCCCTCTCCCCCGGCGTGAAGCTCGGCCATCCGCGCGAGCTCGAAGGCAAGAAGCTCGCCTTCACCCAGGGCAATTCCCAGGTGCTCATCCTGGCCAAGCTCGCCAAGATCTACGGCTTCGATGCCTCCAAGGTGACGCTCGTCAACATGCAGCCGTCGGAAGGGGTGGTCGCGGCATCGAAGGGAGACGTCCAGGGCTTCCTCGGCTGGCAGCCGAACCTCTTCCGGCTCGTCAAGATGGGCGGCACCATGTACGTGACGGGCACCACCTCGTTCATCGGAGGCAAGCCGGAGCCGTATCCGGCCACCGACAAGCTGCAATTCAACCATTCGGTCCTCATGGCCGCCGACGCCTGGATCAAGGACAAGCCCAATACGCTCAAGGCCGTGCTGCGCGCGCTCCTCAAGGCCAACGACCTCATGGTCAAGGACCGGCCCAAGGCGCTCGAGGCGCTCGTCTCGCAGCTCCGCATCGATCGCGACGCCATCGAGGCGATGACCGAGCAGAACAAGTACAGCCTGGCCCTCACCGACGACGTGGCCAACAGCATCCGGTTCCAGAGCGACTGGGCCCTCGGCATCAATCGCATCCAGGGGCCCGTCGCGCCCGAGGACATCCTGGCCCCCAAGCTCCTGGCCGAGATCGATCCGAAGCTCGTGACATGGAAGCCCAAGCGGTAAACACGCCGGGCGCGGCCGCGGTCTCTCCTCGACCGGACATTCCGAGCACGGCCGCGGCGAGACCGAGACCGCGGAAGACCCTCGGCCGCCCCCTCGCTGTCCTGCTACGCGTGTGCTCGCTGCTGCTCTTCTTCGCGCTGTGGTGGGGCGTGAGCCTCCTCAACGCGCATGTGCTCAAGGTCTTCAACCCCGTGCTCTTGCCCGCTCCCCACGCGGTCCTGCAGGCGGGGATCAAGATGGCCGCCTCGGGCGAGCTCCTGAGGCACATCACGGCGAGCCTCTCGCGGGTCCTCTGGGGTTTCGGTATTGCCGCCGTCCTCGGCGTCGTCGTGGGCACCGCCCTCGGCCGCTCCCGCGTGCTGGAGCATCTGGTCGAGCCGACGCTCGAGATGCTGCGGCCCATTCCGCCCCTGGCCTTCCTGCCCATGATGGTGCTGTGGTTCGGCATTGGCGAATCGTCCAAGGTCGCCTTCATCGCCTATGCCGCCTTCTTTCCCGTCTTCACCACCACGGTCGAAGGCATCAAGTACGTCGATCCGGTGCTGATCCGGGCCGCCTCGAGCCTCGGGGCCACCGAGCGTCAGATCTTCTGGCACGTGGTGCTGCCCGCGGCCACGCCCAATATCATCACGGGCCTGCGGCTGGCCTTCGGGCTGTCCTTCTTCGTCATCGTGGCGGCGGAGTTCATCGCCGCCGACTCCGGGCTGGGCTATCTCATAAATGACGCCCGGACCTTCTTCCTCGTCGCCAACATGCTCCTGGGCGCGGCCGTGATCGGCATCATCGGCGTGCTCGCCAATGTGCTCCTGCGCAAGCTCGAGGGCCGTCTCCTGCGCTGGCGCGCGGAGTCGCGGGGCCAGTCGTGAGGTCCATCCAGATCGAGCGCGTGTCCAAGAGCTACACGGAGGGCGCCCTCGCCCTCGACGAGGTGAGTCTCGAGCTGTCAGAGAACAGCTTCACCTGTCTCCTCGGGCCCTCCGGCTGTGGCAAGTCCACGCTCCTGAACATGATCGCGGGCTTCCTCGAGCCCACCACGGGCCACATCCTGGTGGACGGCCGCGAGGTCACCCACGCGGGGGCCGACCGCGGCGTGGTCTTCCAGGAGTACGCGCTCTTCCCCTGGCGCACGGCCATCGAGAACGTGGAGTTCGGCCCCATGATCCAGGGCGTGACGCGCGCGGCCCGCCGCGCCACCGCGCGCCAGTACCTCTCGCTGGTGGGCCTCGCCGAGCACGAGGGCAAGTACCCTCGCGAGCTCTCGGGCGGGATGAAGCAGCGGGTGGCCATCGCGCGGGCGCTCGCCAACCATCCCTCGGTGCTCCTGATGGACGAGCCCTTCGGCGCCCTCGACGCCCAGACCCGCGAGGTCATGCAGGAGGAGCTGCTCAGGATCTGGCAGCAGGACAAGAAGACCGTGGTCTTCGTCACCCACAGCATCTCCGAGTCCATCTTCCTCGCCGACCGCATCGTGGTCATGGCCACGCAGCCCGGTACCATCAAGGAGATCGTGGACGTGACCCTGCCCCATCCGCGTGAGCGCTCGAGCGCGGAGTTCGTCTCCCTCGAGCGGGAGATCAAGCGCCTGGTCCGCGAAGAGGTCGCCAAGCTCGGCGTCACCGGGTAGGATACTGAAA
Source organism: Candidatus Methylomirabilota bacterium (assembly GCA_036002485.1). NCBI lineage: Bacteria > Methylomirabilota (SeqCode) > Candidatus Methylomirabilota bacterium. The sequence continues at coordinate 55,525 of DASYTI010000033.1, forward strand.
ACACCGCAGAGGAGAGCCCATGGCTAGGATCGTCACCGTCGCCGCCGCCCAGATGGGGCCCAATCAGGAAAGTAGCAGCCGCGAGGAGATCGTCGAGCGCATGCTCGCGCTCCTCGAGCAGGCCAAGGCGCAGGGCGCCGAGCTCATCGCCTATCCCGAGATGGCGCTCACCACCTATTTCCCCAAGAAGATCCGCAAGGACTTCGATCAGTTCTTCGAGACCGAGATACCGCCCAAGGCGCTCGAGCCCGTGCTCCGTCGCGCCAAGGAAGCCAGGGTCGCCGTCCACGTCGGCTTCTGCGAGAAGGCCGACGGCAAGTACTTCAACACGGCGCTCTTGACCGACACGGGAGGCCGGCTCGTCGGGACCTTCAGGAAAATCCACCTCCCGGGCACCAAGGCCGCCGACGGCTTCGCCCAGGTCTACGAGCCCTATTACTTCGCCCACGGCGACACGGGCTACAAGGTCTTCGAGGCCTGCGGCGCCAAGGTGGGCATCGCGATTTGTCAGGACCGCCGCTATCCCGAGAGCTACCGGGCCCTGGCCCTCCAGGGTGCCGAGATCATCCTGATCGGGTACAACACGCCCATCTCCGCGCTGGCTCTCGACCTCAACGAGCTGTGCATGCGGTCCGGCGCCTATGCCAACGCGTGCTTCGTGGTCGGCGTCGCGAAAGCGGGCGTGGAAGACGGCATCGAGCTGATCGGCGGCTCGTGCATCATCAACCCTGTCGGCCAGGTGCTCGCCAAGGCGGCCACCACGGGCGACGAGCTGGTGGTCTCGCGCATCGACCTGGATCAGATGACGCCTGTGCGCAAGCGATGGAACTTCCTCGGCCGCCGCCAGCCCCAGCACTACGCCACCCTGCTCCAGCCCGTGACGGAGAAGGAGCCGCACCGATGAGCGCACTCACCGCTCCGCGCGTCGACACCATCGTCCGCGGCGGTCGGATCGTGACCGCCTCCGATGTCTTCGAGGCGGCCGTGGCCATCAAGGGCGACAAGATCGCCGCCATCGGTCCCGAGGAGCTCTTGCCCCCCGCCGACCGCGTCATCGACGCGGGAGGGCGATACGTCCTGCCCGGGCTCATCGACTGCCATCTCCACGTCGGCCCGGAGTACGACGACTGGAAGACGGCCCCGCTCGCCGCCGCCCAGACGGGCCTGACCACGCTCCTCCCCTTCGTGATTTATGACGAAGGCGAGAGGCTGCCCAAGGCCGTGGCGCGGCTGCGCGAGGAAGCGCAGGCCCTCTCCGTCCTCGACTTCGGCTTCCACTTCATCCTGAATCACGAGCCCCCCATCCTCTCCGGCCTGGCCGAGGCCTTCTCGATGGGCGTGTCGTCCTTCAAGCTCTTCATGACGTACAAGAAGCGGCCCAAGCGTATGGTCTCCGACGAGTTCATCGCCAAGACCATGGACATCCTCGGCCGCCTGGGCGGCGTCTGCCAGCTCCACTGCGAGAACGGCGACATCCTCTGCTACCTCGAGGACAAGGCCATCGCGGCGGGGCGCACGGCGCCCGTGGATTTCCCGGGGACCTGCCCCGACTGGACGGAAGAAGAGGCGATCAATCGCGCCATCCTGATCGGCAAGCTCGCCGAGTGCCCCGTCTATGTCGTCCACCTCTCGACCCGGCTTGGCCTCGAGCGCATCAAGCGGGCGCAGAGCGAAGGCCAGCGGGTCTGGGCCGAGACCTGCCCGCAATACCTCTTGCTCAACGACAAGGAGATGGAGCGTCTCGGTCCCTTCGCCAAGATCGGCCCGCCCCTCCGCTCGGCCGACGGGGTCAATCAGAACGCGCTCTGGGCGGGCACCGCGCAGGGCTTCGTGTCGACGGTGGCGAGCGATCATTCCCCTCGCGTGCCCGCGGCCAAGGAGCCTGGGCGGACGAACATCTTCGTGGATACAGAGGGCAAACCCATCCCCTTCGGGGCGCCCTCGCTCGAGACGCTGACCTCGCTCATGTGGAGCGAGGGCGTGGTCAATCGCGGTTTGCCCGTAACCTGGATGGCACGCGTGATGGCCGAGAACCCCGCGCGCATCTTCGGCCTCTACCCGCGCAAGGGCGTGATCCGCGTGGGCGCGGATGCGGACCTGACCATCTGGGATCCCGCGCCCGCCTGGACCATCGAGCAGAAGCAGCATCTCGGCATCGCGGGCTTCACGCCGTATGAAGGCTGGCCGGCGCACGGCAAGGCCTGGATGACGCTCCTGCGCGGCCAGGTCGTGCTCAACCAGGGCACGCTCGAGCAGAAGCCCGGCTATGGCCAGTTCCTCGCGCGGGGTGGACCCATCGCCCCCCTCGGCGGCGCCGTGCGCTGATGGACTATCTCGCGCGGCTGGCCAGCTTCGCCTGCGGCATTCGCGTAGCCGATCTTCCCGCCTCCACGGTCAAAGCGTCCAAGCTCGTGCTGCTCGACACGATGGGCGCCATCGTGGCGGGGAGCGCGCTCCCCGAGAACGGACGGCTGGCCCGCATGGCCGCCCGCCGCGCGCCCCACGGCAGCTCGAGCCTGCTCGGTCACGCCCTCAAGGCCGATTCGTTCCTCGCCGCCTTCACCAATGCCACGGCCGGCGTGGCCCTGGAGATGGACGAAGGCAATCGCCTGGGCGGCGGCCATCCGGCCATCCACGTCATTCCCGGAGCGCTCGCCGTCGCCGAGGAAATGGGTGCCGACGGCGGCCGGCTTCTCGAGAGCGTGATCGCGGGCTATGAAATCGGCTCGCGCATCGGCGGGGCGACGCTCGCGCGTCCCAACGTCCACTCCCACGGCACCTGGGGCACCATCAGCACCGCGGCGGCCGTCGCGCGCTTGAATGATCTCGCAGCGGACGACATGAGGCGCGTCATCAATCTCTCGGCGTCGATGAGCCCGGCCAACACCTGGACGCCCGCCCTCGAAGGCGCCACCATCAGGAATGCCTATCCGGGGCGCTCGGGGCTCGAGGGCATTCTCGCCGTGGATCTGCTTCGGGCGGGCTTCACCGCCCTCGAGGACGCGCCGTCCGATGTCTACGGGACCATCCTGGCCGATCGCTTCGAGCCCGAGGAGGCCGTGCGTGGCCTCGGCGAGCACTACCGGATCGAGCAGAACTACTTCAAGCTCCACGCCTGCTGCCGCATGAACCACCCGGCGCTGGACGCCATCATGGCGCTGCGCGCGGAGTCCAAGCTCACGGCCGAGCAGGTGGCGCGGGTGCAGATCACCTCCGTCCCCTTCGGCCTGCGCATGGCGGAGGCGGCGCCCACGAACATGCTCGGCGCCAAGTTCTCCATCCCGTATGCTGTGGCCGCCGCCCTCGTGCTCGGGCGCACGGATGTCGCGGCCTTCGAGGAGTCGCGGCTGGCCGATCCGCGCATCCGTAACCTGGCCGCGCGCGTCGAGATCGCCGCCGATCCCGAGATGGCCCTCAAGCGCACCGACTATCCCACGGCCGAGGTGCGGATCACCCTCGGCGACGGGCGAGTGCTCTCGCGAAAGACCGGCGTGGTGCGCGGCGATGCCGTCAATCCCGTCGCCCAGGACGAGATCGTCGCCAAGTTTCACTCGCTCGCCGGCGGCCCCCTCGGCGCGGCCCGCGCCCGAGAGATCGTGGAGGTCGTCGAGGGCATGGACGGTCTCAAGGATATTCGCGACCTGACCGCGCTCCTGGTACCGACCCCCGCGTGACCGCGCCGTTCCCAACAGCATGGACCACGGACTCTCGCGCGGACTGACCAACTACGGCGACCGCGACTTCGCGCTCTATCTGAGGCGCTCGTTCGCGCGCTCCATGGGCTACTCGTCGGCGAGCCTCGCCAAGCCCATCGTGGGAATCGCGGACTCGGGCTCGGGCTTCAACAACTGTCACCGGGCGCTCCCGGAGCTCATCGAGTCCGTCAAGCGCGGCGTGCTGGCCGCGGGCGGGCTGCCCCTCGTGTTCCCCACCATCTCGCTCGGCGAGGTCTTTCTCGACCCGACCAGCATGATGTACCGCAACCTCATGTCCATGGACGTCGAGGAGATGGTGCGCGCCCAGCCCATGGACGCGGTGGTGCTGGTGGGCGGCTGCGACAAGACGGTGCCGGCTCAGCTCATGGGCGCGGCCTCGGCCGGCGTGCCCGCCATCCAGCTGGTGACGGGTCCCATGATGACGGGCCGCTGGCAGAACGAGCGGCTGGGCGCCTGCACCGATTGCCGACGCTTCTGGGCACGCTATCGCGCGGGAGCCATCTCGCGAGAGGAGATCGACGGCGTGGAGAGCCGCTTGGCCACGACCACCGGCACCTGCGCCGTCATGGGCACGGCCAGCACCATGGCCTGCGTCGCCGAGACGCTCGGCATGACCCTGCCGGGCACCGCGGCCATTCCCGCCGTCCACGCCGACCGGCTGCGCGCGGGCGAAGCCACCGGCGAGGCGGCGGTGCGGCTGGCCGCCTCGCGAATCACGCCCGATCGCGTGCTGACCGCCGAGGCATTCGAGAACGCAGTGCGCGTGCTCCTTGCCATCGGCGGCTCGACCAACGCCATCATTCATCTCACGGCCATCGCCGGACGCGTGGGCGTGCCCATCTCGCTCGAGCGTCTCAACGCCATCTCCGACGAGACGCCCGTCCTCGTCGACCTCAAGCCCTCCGGCGATTTCTACATGGAGGATTTCTTCAACGCGGGCGGGCTCGGCGCCGTGCTCGCCGAGCTGCGCCTCCAGCTCCACCTGGGCTGCCTCACCGTCACCGGCGAGACGCTCGGCGACCGGCTGGAGGCGACTCCGCGCTACGTCGACCACTCGGTGATCCGGCCGCGAAGCGAGCCCATCCTGCCCGTGGGCGGCCTCGTCGCGCTCTTCGGCTCGCTGGCCCCGGGCGGCGCTATCCTGAAGCGCTCCGCCGCGGATGCGCGCCTCTTCGAGATCGAGGCGCCGGCCGTGGTCTTCGACTCGCTGGAGGACCTCGCCGCGCGTGTGGATGATCCCGCGCTGCCCGTGACGCCGGAGAGCATCCTCGTCTTGAAGCATGCGGGGCCCAAGGGCGCTCCCGGCATGCCCGAGGCAGGCTATCTGCCCATCCCGCAGAAGCTGGCGCGCGCCGGCGTCAAGGACATGGTGCGCATCTCAGACGCGCGGATGAGCGGGACGGCCTTCGGGACCATCGTGCTGCATGTCACGCCCGAGGCCGCCGTGGGCGGGCCGCTGGCCTTGGCTAAAACGGGCGATCGCATCAGGCTCAGCGTGAAGGATCGCCGGCTCGATCTCGTCGTGGACAAGGCCGTGCTCGCGAAGCGACAGGCGGCTCGCACCGAAGCGCCGGCTCCGAACCGTGGATATCGACGCCTCTATATGGACCACGTGCTCCAGGCCGATCAGGGCTGCGACTTCGACTTCTTAAAGAAGAGCGCGATCAGATAGGCCTTCGGCCGGTTGGTTCTGACGTATTTCGGCCGGAAAATCCGGCATTTGCCGGTTCTCCACCGCCCGTTCTGACCACATCGTAGTCTTTTCAGCTACTTAGACGATCCATCCCCAGCTTACCCACCTGTTGTGGACGTGGCTGGCAAAATCCACATCATGTGGGGTGCCGTCCTGGCAGGGCAGTCCTCAAAAAAGCACATGTTGACAGGGGTTTATCCATTTATTACTCTACTAAGGCTCCACTCGACTGCTTCTGGCTCAACTGAACTAGGTGGAGGAGTTCATGATCACCGTTCCCGCGCACCGTGTGAAACAATTCGGTGTGGAGTTCTTTCAGGCGTCCTTCTCTGCCAAGGATATCGATCGCCTGGTCAAGTTCGAGGTCCTGGGTTACGCGGGTGCGGCCGCTCCTCCTACCAAGGCCAAGCGCGGAAACCGCTCGCGGGTCAACTGGGAGGCCCTCGAGAAGCGGATCGGCGAGAGCGAGGCCGCCTACCAGCGTCCGGTCATCCGCCGCAAGATCGACGAGCTGGTCAGCTACTATCGCGACTGCAAGGACGCGGGCACGCTGCCCGCCATTCCCGGCGCGGTCATCATCACCTCCGAGAAGCGTTTCACCTTCACGCCGATGGCGAGCCAGCACGATCTCGGGCTCCTGCAGATCCCCGAGGAGCATGGCGTCCTCCGCGTGCTGGACGGCCAGCACCGGCTGCTCGCCCTCCACGCGCTCACCCAGGCGGGAGAGAACATGGGCATCGAGGTCCCGGCCGTGCTCTTCGACCGCCTCGACGCGCGCCAGATCGTCGAGCTCTTCGTCACCATCAATGCCAAGCACACGCGGCTCAATCCCTCGCACATCGTGAGCCTGGCCGGGCGCAAGCTCTACCCCGATCCGAACCAGGCCCTGGCCCACGACGTGATCCGCTCGCTCAACGAGGACGAGACCTCGCCGTTGCACGGCGAGATCAAGATGCTCGGCACCGGGCGCGGGCGGGTCTCGCAGGCTCCGCTCGCCGAGGAGATCGTGGACTTCCTGGAGACCGTCGAGAAGATCGGGGGCGGCGCGCGCATGAACGAGCTCCGCCAGAACGCCAAGCGCTTCTTCCTGAACTACATGAAAGCGGTGTCGGGGGTCTTTCCCACGGCGTGGGCAGGCCGTAAGTACTCGATCAAGACGGGCGCGGCGCTCCGCGCCTTCATCCGCGTGGCGCCCGACGTGATGGCGCGCGCCCGCGAGCTCAAGCGCGACGCCTTCGACCACAACGCGATCCGCGAGGCGGTCAAGCCCTGGGGCGAGCGGCTGCGCGACCGGCGCTTCGAGACCGAGGCCGAATGGAAGAACAAGCTCCAGGGCGGCACCCGCGGCACGGTGGAAGCGCTGACGCGCGAACTGCGAGACGCCCTCCGCTAGGCTGCCGTTTGCCCCCTCACCCTGCCCTCTCCCCCGAGGGGAGAGGGATGCAACCCGCAGGATTCTGCTAGGCTTTTCCATCCATGGGGAAGTTCGCGGCGAGGATCTCGAAGGTCTTCTTGCCCCCCGGGAGCTGCGCGGTCACCGTATCGCCGACCTTCTTGCCGATGAGCGTGCGCGCCAGCGGCGCCATGACGGAGATGCGGCCCCGCGCCGGATCGGTCTCGTCCGATCCCACGATCTGATACCGGCTTTCCTTCCCGGTCTCATCCTCGAGCCTGACCGTCGAGCCAAAGGTGACCCGATCGCCTGAGGTCGGCGGCGCGATGACTTCGGCCGCGCCCAGCTTGCCCTCCAGCTCCTTGATCCGCGCTTCGGTGAAGGATTGCTTCTCGCGGGCGGCGTGATACTCGGCGTTCTCGGAGAGGTCACCGTGGGCGCGCGCCTCGGCGATGGCCTTGGTGATGGCGGGCCGCTCCACGCGCTTCAAGCGCTCGAGCTCTTCCTGGAGGCGGACGTGACCCTCGCGGGTCATGGGCGTGCGCTGGACCGACATCGGCCTATCCTGCGACCGCAGTCATGGATGAGCTGGCGCACGGACGTCGCACGCCCATCGACCCGACATCAGTTGACACTGATGGTCTCGCCCTGAACCTTGATCTTGGCGCCCGCGTAGAGGGCCTTGATCCAGCGCTCCCAGGCGAAGGCGCGCTTCTGCTCGAGCAGCTGGGTGCGCAGCTGATCGCGGGCCTTGTCGAAGCCTTGCGGATCGGCCGGCCGCCGCTCGAGGGTCTGCACGACGTAGGCCCCCGTGGCCGTCTTCACGGGCTCGCTCAGCTTGCCCGCAGGCGTCTGCAGGGCGGCCAGCAGCACGGCGCCCGGCAGCGTCTCGCGCTCCTTCGGCGGCTCCGCCCGTGAGAAGAGCGGCGTCTCGCCGCCCGGCAGCTTGTCGCGTCTGGCCGCGGCGAGCAGATCACCCGCGCCCACAGAGGATGCCAAGGCCTTCGCGCGCTCTTCCGCAGCCGCCTGGGCGCGCTCGCGCTTGATGGTCTCGACGACACGGTCCTTGATCTCGGCGAAGGGCGGCACGCCCGCGGGGAATTGCTCGGTCACCTTGGCGATCACGATGCCCAGCGCCATCTTCACCGGGGGGGTGACGCCGCCCACGGCCAGACCGAAGAGCGCCTCCTCGACTCCGGGATCGCGCCCTACTCCCTCGAGCCCGTCGCCGCGCGCGATGGTCGTTTCCTTGGCCTCGAGGCCGAGTCGCTTCGCGTCGGCGGCGAAGTCCTTCGCGGCCGCCAAGGCCGGACGGGCCTCGTCGGCCTTGGCCTGAGCCGCGCGCTCGCTCCGTTCGGCGCCGAGCTTCTCCTTGATCTTGGGCGCCACCTCACGGAAGGGCTGCACGCCCGCGTCCTGGACATCGGAGACCTTGATGGCGTGATATCCGAACGGCGTCCTCACCGGCTGGGGCGAGACCTCGCCCTTCTTGAGCGCGAAGACCCCTTCCTCGAACTGCGGCACCATCTCGCCCTTGCCGACAAACCCCAGATCGCCGCCCTGTCCCGCCGTGGCCGTGTCCTCGGAGATCTCCTTGGCGAGCTTGCCGAAGTCCTCGCCCGCCTTCACGCGGCGGATGGCCTCCTCGATCTTGGCCCTCGACTTGTTCTCGGCTTCGCTGCCCCCCGTGGGAGGCACCCGTACGAGGATGTGCGCCGTCTTGAACCGCTTCGGCTTGTCGAACTCCGCCCCGTGCTCCTTGTAGTAGCTCTCGGCCTCCTGATCGGAGACGGCCTGGGCAAAGGCCTTGGGGGTGAGGAGAACGTACTGGATCTTCCGGCGCTCGGGCCGGCTGAAGCGCGCCTCGTGGCTCTTGAGATACGCCTCTGCGTCCGCGTCGCTCACCGTCACCTGCGCCATGAGGGGAGCCGCCTCGACATAGGCCCACTCCGCACGGATCCGCTCGTAACGGAGCCCGTAGGCCTGCTCGACCTCGGGGTCCGAGACCTTGATGCCGTCCTTGACGAGGGTCTCGATGCGCTGGCGCAGCATCTCCCGGCGCACCTCGCTCTCGAACTCCGCGGGCTCCATCCGGATCTGCTTCAGCTGCATCTTGTACCGGTCGAGAGAGAAGCGACCATCCTCCAGGAAGGCGGGAATTCCCTGGATGCGCAGGCGCAGCTCCTCGTCGCTGACGGTGATGCCCTCGCGCTTGGCCTGCTGGAGGATGAGGGCCTCCTGGACCAGCTCGTTGATCACCTGCTGGGTCAGCCCCACGCGTTCCGCCATCTCCGGGGTGAGGTTCTGCTGATAAGTCCGGCGGTAGAACTCGAGGTAATTCCGCAGCACGCGCTGGTACCGCGCGGGCGGGACGTCCTCCCCGTTGACAGTCGCGATCTGCGCGGAGGCCTTGGCACCCTCGCCCCGGAGCGACGTGGAGCCGTAGAAGACGAGGCTGGTGGCGATGAAGGCGACGCCCACGACCAGGAGGATGAGCTTCATCCCCCGGAAGTACTCGCGCATGGCCGTGATCAACGAACGGGCCTCCTTGGAAGATTTTGCGGAAGATTCCGACGCGGTGGCGACGGACTATCTAGCCTACCACAAGGATCGAGCCGTGCTCAGGCGCGCAGGAGGGCGCGCACGGCGGGCATGGCGAAGTAGATCACGAAGGCGGCGGCCGTCCCGTACATCATGGCATGCACCTGGGCCCCCTTGCCGCGAAGAAGCTTGATGACACAGTACGCGACGAAGCCCGCCCCGATGCCGTCCGTGATCGAGTAGGTGAAGGGCATGAGGGTCACGGTCAGAAGAGCGGGGAAGCCTTCCTCGAGGTCGCCGAAGGGGATGTCGCGCACCAGACGGATCATGAGAAATCCGACCAGGATGAGCGCGGGGGCCGTGGCCTGGGCGGGCACCACCCCCGCCACCGGCGCGAAGAAGAGGGCCACGAGGAAGCAGAGGCCGGTCACCACCGAGGCGAGCCCGGTCTTGGCTCCGGCGGCCACGCCCGCGGCTGACTCGACATAGGTCGTGGCCGAGGAGGCGCCGGCGGCGCCGCCCGCCACCGCCGCGAGTGAATCCACGAGGAGCACGCGGTTCAGGCGGGGCAGCCGCCCGTCCGGACCCACCCATCCCGCCTCGGTGCCGATCCCGATGACCGTGCCCATGGTGTCGAAGAAATCGGAGAGCATGATGGAGAAGATGGTGACCGCGGCGGCGACCGCGCCCACCCGGGCAAAGACCGTGAAATCAAGGCCCGCGCCAAGACTCGACAGGTCGGGCCAGCCCACGAGAGTTTTCGGGATCACCGCTTGCCCCGGCAGGGGAAAGGCGCGCCCGCCCGTCCACGCGTTGACGACCACGGCAAGCAGCGTGGTCAGAACGATGCCCACCAAGAGCCCGCTCGACATGCCCCGCGACTGGAACCACACCATGAGCAGGAGCCCGAAGAGCGCCACGGCCACGGGCGCTGCCGTCAGCTCGCCGAGGGTCACGGGCACGCCGGGCGGGCCTGGCTTGACGATGCCCGCGGTATTGAGACCGATGAAGAGAATGAAGAGCCCGATGCCCACCCCGATCGCCCGCTTGAGCGAAGCGGGGATGGCATGCATGATCGCTTCGCGAAGACCGGTCAGGACCAGGATGGTGATGACCACGCCCTCGAGCACGATGACGCCCATGGCGGCCGGCCAGGGCAGCTTCATGGCGGCCACGAGCTGGAAGGCGACGGCGGCATTGAGCCCCATACCCGAGGCCAGAGCCAGCGGGTAGTTGGCGACAAGCCCCATGGCCATGGTCATCACGCCGGCCACGAGGCACGTGGCGGCCTGAGTGGCGGCGAAGCCCGGGCCCTGGCCCTGCAGATCCGGGATACCCGCGAATCCCAGAATGGCGGGATTCACGAAAATGATATAGGCCATCACCATGAAGGTGGTGAGGCCGCCGCGCACCTCGGCCCCCACGCTCGCGCCACGATGGGACAACTCGAAGAAGCGTTCGAGCACCGCTCAGTAGCTCTGGTCGGTCTCGATGGGGCGCACGGTGACGCCCTCTTCCGGTACGACCCGGCGCGCCACCGTGATGAAGCCCGTGTGGGCAACCATCCGATGAAAGGGACGCACGGAGAGCCCGTCGATATTCCACGGGCGCATCAGCGTCTCGAAAGTCTCGACGAGCGCGTACCCGGGATGCCGCCGCAGGGCCTCGGAGAGCTGGTGCGATTGCACGATGGTGGGCAAGTAGGAGAGGAAGATACCGCCCGGGCGCAGGGAACGGGTGACGGGCTCGACGAGATGCCAGGGCTCGGGCAGATCGAAGACCGCGCGGTCCACCGGCTCCTCCTCCCCCAGTCCCTCCTGCACGGGCCGCAGTCGCACGGCCAGGTTCGTCACCTCGCCCATGCGGGTGTGGATATTGGCGAGGGCGCGCCGGGCGAAGTCTTCCCGCTGCTCATACGTGATGACCTTGCCCTCCGGGCCCACGGCGCGCAGCAGGGCCAGGGTCAACGCGCCCGAGCCCGTGCCCGCCTCCAGCACGCGCGCGCCAGGGAAAATGTCCGCCCAGAAGAGAACCATGGCCAGGTCCTTGGGATAGATGACCTGGGCGCCGCGCGGCATGTCGAGCACGTACTCGGCCAGCGTGGGTCGGATGGCCAGACAGCGCGTGCCCTTCGAGGTCCGCACCCAGGCGCCGTCGGACTGGCCGATGATGGCCTCGTGGTGGATCCAGCCCCGGTCGCAGTGGAAGGTATCGCCTTTTCTCAGGAGGAGAAGGTAGCGCTTGCCGCGCTGGTCGATGAGCAGGACTTGCTCGCCGTCCTGAAAGTGGTGGAGGGCGGTCACGCGCGTGATCTCCTCAGCGCGGGCGCGGCTCAGGCAGGGTCAAGGCGAGGAGGCAGCCGAGCACGGGCGTGAGGGCCGAGATCCAGAGGGCCGAGGGCAGGCCCCAGTGGTCCGCGATCCAGCCGAGGACGGTGGCGCCCGTGCCGCCCGCCCCGATGGCGAACCCCACGATGAGCCCCGAAGCCATCCCCACATTGCGCGGCATATAGGCCTGCCCGAGCACGACCGAGACCGTGAAGGTCGAGACGAGGACGACGCCGAGGGCGGCGAGCAGAATGAAGCTCCAGATACCGCTCACGAGCATGAAGCCGACGGCGAGCGGCGTGGCGAGAAAGAAGACGCCGACCATGTAGCGCCGATGGCCGATGCGGTCCGAGATAGGTCCCGCGATGAGGGTGCCCGCGGCACCCGCCCCGAGAAAGACGGCGAGGAGCGTGCCCACCATGCGCGGGTCGCCCTTGAGGACCTCGAGGTAGTAGAAGGGGACATAGGTGCTGAAGCCGATCTGGGTCCAGGACCGGATCGCCACGACCACGATGAGCAGCGACATGGCCCCGACCATGGTCCTCGGCGCCCGCGAGGCACCCTGCGTCCGCGCGGGCAGCGGCCGCGAGAGCCCGGGCAGCACGGCCATGAGAAGCCCCGCCACGAGAAGTCCCGGGATGAGCAGCCCGAGACTGCCCGGCAACCCCAGCGTCGTCACCAGCGCCGTCATCACGGGCGGGCCCAGGGCGATCCCGATGTTTCCGCCCGTCGAGAAGATCGACACGCCCGTGGCTTTGCGCTCGCCCGCCACCTGGGTGGCCGTCCGATAGCCTTCCGGGTGATAGGCGGCCACGCCGAAGCCGCCCAGCATCACGAGGGCGAGCACGGCGTAATAGGACGGTGCCACGCCGGTGAAGGAGATGCCGACGGCAGAGAGGAAGACGGATACGGGCAGGAGCCAGCGCCGCGCCGTCTGGTCGGCGAGGAAGCCGAAGAGCGGCTGGATCAGCGATGAGGTCACGTTCGCCATCAGCACGATGACGCCCGTGGCCGCGTACGTGAGCCCCAGTCCTGACTTGAGATGCGGCAAGAGCGCGGGCAGCGAGCCCTGATTGGTGTCGATCACGAGATGGCCGAGGGCGAGCAGCCCCAGCAGCTTGTAGTTCGGTCGCGCCCGCTCGGAAACGGAGGGAGCGGCGACAGCGGCACGCGGCAGCGCTACTGCCGGAGCGATCCGGTCTGGAGTCATGGAACCCCATGCTACACCAAGCGCCTCGCGCTGATGACCGCGATCGGGCACTGGGTGCCCAAACTTCCCAGGACCAGCTTGGCCAGCGGGAGATAGGCTCAGATGCCGAAGGCGTCCAGTCCCGTGATGTCGCGGCCGATGATCAGCGTGTGGATGTCGTGGGTGCCCTCGTAGGTATTCACCGTCTCGAGGTTCAGCATGTGACGAATGACGGGGTGCTCGTCCACGATGCCCGCGGCCCCCATCATGTCGCGGGCCAGGCGGGCCGTGTCGAGGGCCATCTGGACGTTGTTCATCTTGGCCATGGAGATCTGCTGCGCGCGCACCTTGCCCTCGTCCTTGAGCTGACCGAGCCGGAGACACAGGAGCTGCGCCTTGGTGATCTCCGTGATCATCCAGACCAGCTTTTGCTGGACGAGCTGGAAGGAGGCGATGGGCTTGCCGAACTGGATGCGCTGCTGAGCATACTGCAGCGCCCAGTCATAGCAGGCCATGGCCCCCCCGATGGCGCCCCAGGCGATGCCGTAGCGGGCCTGGGAGAGACAGCCGAGCGGGCCTTTGAGCCCCTTGACGCCGGGCAGCTTGTTCTCGAGCGGGATCTTGCAATCCGCGAAGGCGAGCTCCGAGGTGATCGACGCGCGCATGGAGAACTTGCCGTGGATGTCGAGCGTGGAGAAGCCCGGGGTGCCGCGCTCGACGAGATAGCCGCCGATCTCGCCGTCGTCTCCCTTGGCCCAGACCACGGCCACCTCGGCCACCGAGCCATTGGTGATCCAGAGCTTGGTGCCGTTGAGCACGTACTCATTGCCCTTCTTGATCGCGCGGGTGGCCATGGAGCCCGGGTCTGACCCATGATCGGGCTCGGTGAGGCCGAAGCAGCCGAGGCTCTCGCCGGACTGGAGCCGGGGCAGCCACTTCTCCTTCTGCGCCTCCGAGCCATAGGCATGGATCGGGTACATGACGAGCCCGCTCTGGACGGAGGCGAAGGAACGCAGGCCGGAGTCCCCGCGCTCGAGCTCCTGCATGATCAGCCCGTAGGCGACATTGTCGAGCCCGGCGCAGCCATAGCCCTTGAGGGTGGCTCCGAAGACGCCCATCTCGCCGAGCGGCTTGGCCACCTCCAGCGGGAACGTTTCGTCCCGATGGTGCGTGGCGACGATGGGCATGAACTCCTTCTCCACCCAGTCGCGGACGGCATCCCGCACCATCCGCTGCTCCTCGGTCAGCAAGGCCTCGATGCCGTAGTAGTCGACGCCGCGGAAGCTTTCCATCGTCCTGTCCCTTCTACTAGAGGTTGGTCGGGTGGGCGGGCCGCTCTTCGCCGAGGGCCTGGTTGAGGGCCCGGGCCAAGAGCTGGTCGTGCTCGTGCGTCTGGGCGAAGATCCGGCACTGCGCCACCTTCCCCGGCAGGTGCTTGAGCAGCTCCTTGAGCGGCTCCGGGGAGACGTCCTTCGACGCCGAATCGTACACGTAGATCTGGCGGTCCTGCATGCCGATGGGGTTCAGCGGACGGGGATCCTGCTGGGCCATATCGATCTTGAACGAAAAATCCTTGAGGGCCGCGGGCAGGTGCTCGCGCACCCGGCGCTCGACCTCTTCCGCCTGCATGAAGCCCAAACCCCGGCGCGGCTCGAAGATGTCCAGCACCACCTCGTGAGACATCCGCCACTTGAGCCGCCGGTCCAGGATATGCCGCCACTCCTGCCCCAGGGCCTTCTTCTCCGGATCGTCGGCGTCCTGCCAGCGCGCCACTTCCTCCAGGAGGGTCCACTCCGTCAGCTGGAGGTACGGATGGATGTCCTTCCGCAGATCGTGGGGGAAGACCAGCCGGATGGTGTCGCGGAAGATCTCCTTCAGGTGCAGGTCGATGCCGCGCGTGGTGCGGTGGTAGTAGACATTGGTGTACATGTAAAAGCGCGCGTTCAGGAACATGAGGAACGCCTGGATGCCCCCGCGGTCGAGGGTGAGCCCCTTCTCGCTGAAGAAGGAGTAGTAGATGATCCGATCGATCTCGATGGGCCCCACCACGCCCACCCCACACATGTAGGAGTCTCGCAGGACGTAGTCCATGTTGTCGGCGGTGTAGATGCCGGAGAGCAGTGGCTTGAGATGCGCGAGCCAGCGCGGATGGGCCAGCTCGGGCTTGGTGTAGCTCTTGCCCATGAGATAGCAGATCCACTCGGGGTCTATGGCCTCGCCGGGCTCGAAGGGTCCCGAGGGGCTACGGCGAAGGCCACGGACGAGGTCGCCGAGCTGCTCGGTGATGATGCGCTGGCCGAGCTTTTCGTGCGTCAAGTCGAAATCCACGAGGAAGTTGTCGTCGAAGAAGTGGCCGAAGGGCCCGTGCCCGATATCATGGAGGAGGCCCGAGATCCGCAGGAGCTCCTCGATGAGCGCGGCCGACGGGGCGTCGGGAAACTCGGCCTTGAGCGACGGGTGGAGCTGCTGGGCGAAGCGTCCGGCCAGGTGCATGGCGCCCAGGGAATGCTGGAAGCGACTGTGCTCGGCGGCCGGAAAGACCCAGCGCGCCGACTGGAGCTGCGGCACCCGCCGGAGGCGCTGCATCCAGGACGAGTCGATCAGGTCCTGCTCCGTCGCCTCCCCGGGTACGCCATCCGGACGCGTGTAGAGAATGTACCGGTGAATGGGGTCGGCGATGAGCCCGCGCCCCTGGTACGTATCCACCCCACGCATGCGGTGATCCTCAGCGATCGCCGGTGCGGTAGATGCGGTAGCGATCCACGGGGCGTACCGTGATGGCCTCGAAGCGCTGGTCGCGGAGGACCACGAGCTGGACCTCCTGGCCTATCCCTCCCGACCAGAGACGCCGGTAGAATTCCTCCTGGGTCGAGACCTGCTCGCCATTGATACGGACGATGACGTCGCCCCGGCGGAAGCCGGCGTTCCGGGCAGGCCCCGCCGGAGATACGCCGGCGACCACGACCCCGCCCCCCGCGCGCTCCTGGGTGTAGAGACCGAGCCATGGCCGCGGCGGACGGCTCTCCACACGCCCCTTGGCGAGCAGCTCGTCTTTACCCGCGAGGAACTTCTCGACGGGAATGGCCAGGTTGACGATGGGGGACTGGCCGAGCCGGAGCGATGTGATGCCGATGACCGCCCCCGTCTGATCCACGAGGGCCGCGCCCCCGAAGGCGGGGTTGTGGGGGGCGACGAGGAACGCGCGGTCGAGCATGTACTCCCAGGAGGCGGAGAACGGGCGAATCGCTTGCACGCGGCTCTGCGCGACCACGAGGTCTCCGTCCTCGTCGATCCCGATCGTCCCCGTGACATCGCCGGCGGCGACCTTGCTCGAATCGCCGAGGGCTGCGGCGGGCCAAGGCCCGGCTCCCTCGAGCCTGACCACCCCGAGCCCGGATTCGAGATCGAGGGCGTGTAGCTTGCCCGGCACCTTGCGCCCGTCGCGCAGCGCCACCTCGATTCGCGCGGCGTCCAGCACCACGTAGCTGACGGTGAGGACATAGCCGGCCTGATCGAAGATGACACCGCTGCCCCCCCGCTCCACGCCGAGGGTCGCCGCGGAGGGCCGGTCGGGCGGCACCTGGACGCGAAGGCCGACCATGGCCGGCGCCACGCGCCGGACGTAGGTCGGGAGCGCGGAGATCTCCTTGGAATCGGGCTTGGGCGCGGCGCCCTGGGGCGCGGCCTCGAGCAACGTCGGCAGCATTGCCAGCAGCACGGCCCAGGCGAACAGAGAGCGGGGCATGGCTTAGCTTGGCGAGTACTGCTTTTCGTAGTATGCGCGGAAGGCGCCCGACTTGATCGGCTTCCACCAGGCTTCGTGGCTCTTGTACCAGCTCACCGTCGCCTCGAGGGCCTTGGCGAAGGTGTGCGCCGGCTTCCATCCGAGCCCGTGAGCCTTGGCGGAGTCGAGAGCGTAGCGGCGATCGTGTCCGGGACGGTCGGCCACCGGTGTGATCAGGGTGTCCGGCTTGCCCACGAGGCGCAGCACCTGTCGCGTCAGCACGATGTTTTCCACCTCGTGGCTCCCGCCGATGTTGTAGATTTCGCCATCTTTGCCCTTGCGGAGCACGAGGTCGATGGCCGCGCAGTTGTCGAGCACGTAGAGCCAGTCGCGGACATTCTTGCCGTCCCCGTAGAGGGGTAGCGGCTTGTCCTCGATGGCATTGGTGATGAAGAGGGGGATGATCTTTTCCGGGTACTGGTAGGGCCCGAAGTTATTGCTGCTGCGCGTGACGATGACGGGCAGGCGATGCGTGGTCCAGTACGCGCGGGCCAGGAGGTCGGCCGCGGCCTTGGAGGCCGAGTACGGGTTGGACGGGTTGAGCGGGTCCAGCTCGCGCGCGGCGCCCTTGGTGATGCTGCCGTAGACCTCATCGGTCCCGATGGCCACGAACCGGGACACCTTGAGCTCGCGGGCCGCTTCGAGCAGGGTGAAGGTTCCCGTGACATTGGTGCTCAGGAACTCGGCGGCGCCCGCGTTGGAGCGATCGACGTGCGTCTCGGCGGCGAAGTGGACCACCGCCTCCACCCCCTCCATGGCCTCCCGAACCTGGGCGCGGTCGCAGATATCGCCGCGAACGAAGCGGTAGCGCGGGTCCTTCTCGACGTCGCGAAGGTTCTCCAGATTGCCCGCATAGGTCAGCTTGTCGAAGTTGACGACGGCATCGTCGGGATGCGCGGTCAGGATGTGGCGGACGAAATTGCAGCCGATGAAGCCCGCCCCGCCCGTGACCAGGATTTTCACGAGGGGCGCTCAGCCTTTGGCGACGTCCCAGACATCCGCGCCCGCATGATCCCAGGGCAGCCGCCCCTCGTCGCAGGCCTCGGGAGCCGGCTCGAAGTGCGTGTCCACGAAATAGAAGATGCGCCCGCGCGAGGCGGCCAGGTTCTTCACGCCGTGGGCCACCCCCGGCGGGATGCGGACGAGCCGCGCCGCCCCCTCGCCCAGGACGAGCCGGCGGACGACCTTCTCGGTGGGCGAGCCGGCGCGCACGTCCACCAGCACCAGCAGCATCTTGTCTCCGGGCGGCACGAACCACACGTCGGTCTGGCGCCGGTGGATGTGAAAGGCCTTGACCACGCCGGGATCCATCTCGCTGTAGTTGATCTGCCGGCACTCGAAGCCGGGGAAGGCCGCGTGCACGCCCCCCTTCCCGAGCCGTCCGAGCTCGATGAAGGACCCGCCGTCGTCGCTGAAGCGCTTGAGATCCACGATCTCCACGCCCTGGATGGCGGGGGGCGCGCCGTAGTCCTGGACCGAGAATGCCCGCTGCGCGTCGTCGTTGAGACGCATCAGATGAGGCCGACCTCGCTGCGGTCGCCGAGCATGAAATTGAACGACCGCGGCTTGTGCTGGCTGCGGTAGATGGAGACATTGCGGCCGATGAGGCTCGACTCGATGCGGCCGCCGATGTCCGAGATGCTGGCGCCCTCGAGAATGATCGAGTGCTCGACCTCGCTGCCTCGCACGATCACCCCGTCTCCGATGGAGGTAAAGGGCCCCACATAGGCGTTCTCGATCTGGGCGCCCTTGCCGATGATGGCCGGCCCCCGGACGCTGCTGGCCACCACGCGGGCGCCGGCCTCGATGACGACCTTGCCCGTGATGTCGGAGCGCTCGATGGTGCCATCCGTCCTCGGCACGAGGGTGTCGAGGATGATCCGGTTGGCCTCGAGCATGTCCTCGAGCTTGCCCGTGTCCTTCCACCACCCCTCGATGACGTGCGGCCGCACGACATGGCCCTGGTCGATCAGCCACTGGATGGCGTCCGTGATCTCCAGCTCGCCCCGGGCCGACGGCTTGATGGCCTTGACCGCCCGGAACACGGTCGCGTCGAACATGTAGACGCCGACCAGGGCGAGGTCGGACGGCGGCACCTTCGGCTTCTCGGTGAGGCGCACGACCTTGCCGTCCTTGAGCTCGGCCACGCCGAACTGGGTCGGATCCGGCACGCGGGCCAGGAGGATCTGGCTCTGGGGCTTCTCCTCGCGGAAGCGCGTGACCAGGGGCTCGAGCCTCTCACGGATCAAGTTGTCCCCCAGGTACATGCAGAACGGGTCCGAGCCCAGGAAGGACTCCGAGACGAGGACGGCGTGGGCGAGCCCGAGGGGGGCGTCCTGCTGGATATAGGTGACGGCGACACCGAAGCGGCTGCCGTCGCCCACCGCGTCCCGGATCTCTTGATGCGTGTCGCCAACCACGATGCCGATCTCAAGAATGCCCGAGGCGGCCAGCGCCTCGATCCCGTAGAAGAGGATGGGCTTGTTGGCCACGGGGACCAGCTGCTTGGCCGAGGTGAAGGTAATGGGGCGGAGCCTGGTTCCGCGTCCGCCTGAGAGGATTAACCCTTTCATTTCGCGGCCAATTATAGCAGTCTTGTCGCGGCTTCGACAGGGTGGTGGGCCTTGTCCGTTGCTCCGGTCGGGAAGGGTGGTAATATGAAAACCGCAATTCGAAAGCGAGAACCGGCGCAAGGGGTGCTGATATGAAGACGCTGAAGGAAATGCTGGCCGAAGCGCGACAGATCATTCCGGAACAGCTACCGGCCGAGCTCAAAAAGCGCCTCGATGCCGGCGAGCCCGTCGTCGTCATCGATGTGCGCGATCCCGACGAGTACCGCGACGGCTCCATCGAGGCGGCGAACAACATCAGTCGCGGCTTCCTCGAGTTTCGCATCGGCTCGGTCGCGAGCGATCCTTCGACGCCCTTGGTTCTCTACTGCCAGACGGGACTGCGCTCCATGCTGGCCGCCAAGGCGCTCCACGATCTGGGCTACAAGAACGTGGTCAATCTTCAGGGTGGCTTCCAGCGGTGGGCACAGTCCGGGTTGCCCGTGGTCAAGGACACGCCGCTGACCTCCGAGCAGATCCAGCGCTATAGCCGCCATTTCCTCCTGCCCCATGTGGGGGAGAAGGGGCAGCGCAAGCTCCTCCGCTCCAAGGTCCTGCTCATCGGGGCGGGAGGCCTGGGCTCGCCGACGGCGCTCTATCTCGCCGCGGCCGGACTCGGCACGCTCGGGCTCATGGACGGCGACGTGGTGGACGTCTCCAACCTTCAGCGTCAGGTGCTCCACACCACGGCGAGCATCGGGCGATCCAAGGTCAACTCCGGCGCGGAGACGATCCAGGCCCTGAATCCGGACGTCAAGGTCATCAAGCTGCCCACGCGTATCGACGTGGACAACGTGATGGACATCATCAAGGACTATGACCTCGTGGTGGACGGATCGGACAACTTCGAGACGCGCTACCTCGTCAACGACGCCTGCTATCTGGCGGGCAAGACCAATGTCCACGGCTCGATCTTCCAGTTCGAGGGCATGGCCACGGTGTTCGCCCCGAACCAGGGCCCGTGCTATCGCTGCCTCTACCCGACGCCGCCGCCCGCGGGCCTCGTCCCCAGCTGAAGTGAGGCGGGAGTCCTGGGCGTGCTCCCAGGCGTGATCGGAGTGGTGCAGGCCACCGAGGCCATCAAGCTCTTGCTCGGGATCGGCGAGCCCCTGATCGGCCGGCTGATGACCTATGACGCGCTCGGCATGCGCGTCCGTGAGGTCAAGCTCCGCCGCGATCCCAAGTGCCCCGTGTGCGGCGAGCATCCGAGCATCACGGATCTCTCCATCCATCGCGAGGGCGGGGCGGCCGCCTGCGCCGTCGATGGCAATGGCCATCCCGCGTCGGCCGCGGCGCCCGCCGCGCCCGTTGCCAAGGCCGGAGGCTAGCTCCGGCAACAGTGCGTCTGGCGCCCGTCCTCGGTCGCGGCGCGGGTCTCCTCTTGATGATGGTCCTGGCGTGGCAAGTCCTGGCCCGCGGCCTCGACTTCAATGCCGCCAGCGGAGCGCTTCGTTTCATCCACGGCATCGACCTCGTCATTCACGAGGCCGGGCACACCTTCGCATTCTTCCTGCCGCGCTTCCTCTACATCCTGGCCGGCTCGGCGCTCCAGGTCATCCTTCCCGCCGTGTGCGCGGTGACGTTCCTTCGCCAGGGCCAGCCCGCCTCCTTCGCGGTCGCCCTCTTCTGGACGGGCGAGAGCATCATCGATGTGGCGATCTACATGGCGGACGCAAAGAAGCAGGCGCTGCCCCTCCTGGGCGGGGAGGGCGTCACCCACGATTGGAACTACCTGCTCGCCCAGCTCCACCTGCTCGGCGCCACCGACCTCCTCGGCCGCCTCACCTGGCTCCTCGGTCTCGGCTTGATCCTGACGGCCATGGCGATCCTCGCGAACGAGACCTGGCGCGCCTGGCAACGAGCCGCGTCAGCCTAGTGTCGCTCTTCGGAGAAAAGGGGGCTCCCGCGCCTGGCGCGACGAGAACGCCAGGGGGCCTGTCCGGCTAGCGTCCGGCGCCTTGACGTCCGCCCACTGATCCCGGCTCAAGCGTCTGCAGGAACGTCCGCAGCTCCCGAGGGCTGATGGGCTTTTCCAGGAGCCTCGAGATCCCGAGCCGATCGGCTTGCCTCTGGGCGTCGGGCCCCTTCTCGGCGGTGACGACGACGATGGTCAGCGCCGGATTGAAGGCACGAAGAATACGCGCGACATCCCAGCCCGTCATGGCGAGGCCGTGCGTCGACGGAAGCTCGGCGTCGACCACGGCGACATCGAAGGGGCGCTCCTTGATCTTCTTGATGGCTTCCCAGCTCGTGGACGCCGTGTCGACCTGGGAGAGGCGGCCGAGGAGGGCCAGGCTCAATCCGTCACGGCTGTGACCGTAGGGGTCGACGATGAGAATCCTCGTCGGCTCCGTTTCACCCTGCACCCGTTTGACGGCGCCTCCAGCATCCGGCATGGCGCGATACCCTGGCTGCGAGTTCACTGGTGGCGCATCCAACGCGCGAGCGGAGCCGGCGCTAGCGCTCGCCGGCTCCGTCGCACGCCGGCGCGGCTTAGTCCTGATCGACCATCAGCCGCACGGTGACGCGCCGCTTCTTCTCATCGGGCACGCCGCGATCAGCGAGGGGGCCGAGCCCCACGGACAGGATCCTTGTGATCTCGACACCCTGTTCGATGAGGAAACGACGCACGGCTTCCACGCGACGCTGGCTGAGTTGATAGTTGTAGTCGCGAGACCCCTTGGGGTCCGTGAAGCCGCCGAGCTCGACCGTGGTGCCCGGGTTGGACTGTAGCTCCTTGACGAGGCCGAGCAACGCCGTCTGGGTGCCATCGCTCAGCTCGGCCTGGTCGAAGCCGAAGTAGACATCCATGCTGTCAGCCACCTTGCGCTTGTGGCGGTTGCCCCACAGCCGCGAGAGTCGGCTGTCGACTCCGTCGGCCTTGGCGAACGCGCCATCCGCCTTGGCGAACGCGCCATCCGCCTTGGCGAGCGCGGCATCCGAGCGGCCTCGCACGTCGCCCAGCGAGCCTTCCAATGTCTTCACCTGCACGCCCTGCTCATCCACCCGGCCCGACACCTTGTCCACCCGCTCCCCGATCTCGACTTCCTTCTTGCCCAGAAGGTCCCGCACCCAGTCCCGTGTGGCGCATCCCGAAAGAAGAATGACCATGGCCAGCAGGAGTACCGCGAGGCTGGCAACCTTCCGCATATACACCTCCTTGAAGTGTCGAAGCCCGGCTCGAACCGCAACCAGGGAGCCGTGCAACATCCGAGCCACGAGGCCCCTGATCTCCACGCGGGAGAATTCGTCCTCCCGCGATGGAATTGTAGGGCTCATGCCCCGAGAGACCGTCACTTTCTCGTAATCCTTACATGCGGGCCTTGTAAGCCTTACATCCTGGAGAAAATCCCGAGGCAGCCCCGGCCCTGGGCGCCCGGCCGCCGTCTGGACCCCGGCCGTCGGGTTGCTCATGCCGCATCGTGGCGACCGGCAATCTCGGGCGGGACCTGGTAGAGATACTCCCGGAGGTAGCGCAGCTCCTCGCTCTTGTCGTGCATGTCCACCCGGATCAGATCTCGAATGGAAACCATGGACAGCATGCGTCCGTCCTTGACCACGAGCAGGTGCCGGATATTCGCGTCGTCCATCTGGCGGATCGCCGACTGATAGTCGTCGTCAGGATCGGCCCCGATGACCCCCACGGTCATGACGTCCATGACGGGAGTCCGGCCGGGGTCACGCCCCGCGTCGACGACCCGCCGGACCACGTCCCGCTCGGAGAGCACGCCCACGAGCCGGGTACCGTCCAGCACGATGACGATGCCGACATTCTCCTTGGCCATCGTCCGCACCGCCTCGGTCACCATCGCGTCACGCTGCACCGTGAAGAGAAAATCCGGGCGCATGATGTCACGCAGCTTCTTCATCGCTGGACCTCCCCGGCGTCGTCGCCGTTTGCATCGCGGTACCTTCCTCCGGAATCCGCGACAGATCGTTCAGGAGCAGCCCCGCCCACCGATAAATGTTGTGCTCGCGAACGGTCTGGCGCATCCGCACCATTCGCGCTCGCCGCTCCTCCGGCGTCATGGCCACCGCCGCCCGTATGGCGTCGGCCACCCCGTCGATGTCGTACGGATTGACGAGCAAGGCATCGCGGAGCTCGGAGGAGGCGCCGGCGAACTGGCTCAAGATCAGCGCCCCGTCATCGTCGTCGCGGACGGAGATGAACTCCTTGGCCACGAGGTTCATCCCGTCATGCAAGGAGGTGACCATGCAGAAGTCGGCGTGCCGATAGAACGGCCAGATGTCCCGATGCTCGTGATGGCCCTTGAGGTAGACGATGGGGCGCCAGCGCCGCGTCTGGAACGCGCGATTGACCGCCTGCACGGCCGCCTCCACCTCCGCCTCGAGCTCCTGGTAGCGCCGGATGGTGCTGCGGCTCGGCGCCGCGAGCTGGATGAAGACGAGGCGCTCGCGATACTCGGGGAATCGCTCAAAGAGCCTCCCGATGGCGAGGAACCGCTCGGGGATCCCCTTGGTGTAGTCGAGCCGCTCGACCCCCACCCCCACGAACTCGGCGGAAATACCGAGCTCCGCGAGCAGCTCCTCCCGCGAGGTCTTGGGCGGATCGTCGACGAAAGTGGGGGCCACGCTGATGGGGAACGGCTTGACGGAGGTGGTGTGCGGACCTCGATTGACCGAGAAGTTCTCCCTGTCGATGCGAGCCTCCACCACGCGCTCCACGGTCTCCAGAAAATTATTGCAGAAGTACTGGGTGTGGAAGCCGATGAGGTCGGCGCCCAGCATGCCGCGCAGGAGATCCTCCTGCCAGGGGCAAATGCTGAACGCCTCGTAGTTCGGCCACGGGATGTGCCAGAAGATGGCCGTGCGCGCATCGGGGCGTTGCGCCTTGATGAGGGCGGGCAGGAGCGCGAAGTGATAGTCCTGGATGAGCACGAGGGGCGACTCCGTCTGCTTGATCTCTTCGAGCACGGCGTCGGCAAAGCGCTCGTTGACCGCGCGGTACTGGGCCCAGTCGCCCGGGCGGAACTGCGGCCGCGTGTGCACGATGTGACACAGCGGCCACAACCCCTCGTTGGCGAAGCCATAGTAGTAGCCGTCTTCTTCTTCCTTCGAGAGCCAGACCCGTCGCAGCACATAGCGCGGATCGTCCGAGGGCACGCCCAGGTGGCCTCGGGCGTCCGTGGTCTCGCGGTCGGCATCGCCGCTGGCCTGAGCGGTCCACACGCCGCCGCACGCCCGCATGACCGGCTCCATGGCCGTGACGAGACCGCTGGCGGGCCGGCGGGCGATGATCCGGTCATCCTTCCATACGTGGCTCAGCGGCTCGCGATTGGACACCACGAAGAGCGGGGCCTCCCCGAGCCGGAGCTTGACGAACTGTTTGAGCCGCTCCTCTGTCCAGAGGGTTTCTCCCTTGAGGCGCAGGGCCGCTTCCTCCTCGGCGGCGGCCCGCGCCCGCTGGAGGCTCCGGGCCAGCACCGAGACCTCCCGCGTGATGGGACCGAAGAGGCTCGGATCTCCGAGCTTCATGGGCTCGAGGGGCTGGCCGCGGCGGGCCGCCTTGGTCCATCTGGCGATCTTGGCCATCGGACCCGTGATGCTGATGCGGACGACGAGCAGCGCGATGAGCGACAGGACGGCTCCCAGGACCAGGAAGCGGATCCCGTTCTCACGCCAGAGGGCCCGCTCGGCCTCCGCGAGGTAGGAGGCATCGAGCACGACGGCCACCGCGCCCACGGGCTTCTCGTCACGCGGAACGGGGATGACGTAGACGTAAAACGTCCGGCCGCTCATCTCTCGGAAGACCTGCTGCACCGAGCCGCTGGTCATGGCCGCCGTCACGTCGGAGACGGACTCGGGTCGCGGCACGAAGGATTCCGGCGCCAAGGCGATCAGGGTCGCCGTCTTGTCATACACGGCGAGCCTCTGGCCGGACCGCCCGAAGCGCTTCAGCAGCCGCTCGAGAGCGGGGCGAGAGTTGCGGCTCAGGGCGGTTTCCACCCCGTCCTGGAGCCCTTCTCCGAGCAGCGCGGCTCGCCGCTCAAGCTCCTGACGCAGACGCTGCCGCTCCTCCGAGACCTGGAGATACGCGAAGCTCGCCCCCACGGCGAGGGCGGCTACCCAGATGGCCAGGACGAGTCTGGTCGTGACTCTCACGAGGCTCTCCTCTCCACCACCGCTGACGCGATATTGGTGAGCAGACGCTCAACCTCGTCGACGTCGCTGATCCGGTAGTCCGCCTTCGACGGCTCAGAGCCGTCCCCGACGCGAACGGTGACCGCCTTCCCCACCAGCACCTCGAAGGCGTACTCGTCCGTCCAATCGTCACCCACGTAGAACACGATCATGGGCGCTGGCAATTCGACCATCATGCGATCCCGGATCCAGAGGGCGCACAGTCCCTTGTTCCACGAGACCTGGGGCAGGACCTCGATGACCTTGTGACCGTGCATGAGCTTGAACCGCCCGCCCTTACGGTGGAGGGATCGAGCGAGCACCGTCTCCAGCTCCTGGCGGGCCGCCGAGGCCACGTGCCGATAGTGCACGGCCACCCCGAGGCGCTTCGGCTCCACTCGCATCCCTTCGATGAAGGGTGCCCCGAGGCAGAGGGCCATGCTCACCGCATGCACGTCATCCTGCTGCGCCTCCGCGTCGGGATGGCTGAAGGTGAGATTCGGCCCGCTGATCTCGAGCCCATGACAGCCGGCATAGATGAGCTCGGGCACCGCGACGCGCTCACGAAGATCCTCGAGATCTCGTCCGGATATGACGGCCACTCGCACTCCCGGCGTCCGGGCGAGGGCGCGGAGGCGCTCGCGCACCCCATCGGTCAGGCATGCATCCTCGGGATCGTTGACGATGGGCGTGAGGGTCCCGTCATAGTCCGTCATCAACAGGAGGCTGCCCCCGCCTCCGACCCAGTCGCCAAGCCACTCCGGGATATGCACGGCGGTCTCAGGCATGGCGGCGCCTCCCGGGTTCGAGAACAGGGATCGCGCACAATGCTGCTCGCGGCGACGCCCAGTCCCTGCCGCCACTCGACAGGTCTAGCCGGAGAACAAAGGCGAATAGGAGCATGCGAGAAGTCTCCATGTTCCTTTTTAGGCGATGCAAGTCTAGGCGATGCGCGCGCGGCTCGGGTCGCCCGTTTGATCCGCGCATTGTCGGAAGGAATATCGCAACGGGCATGCCATGCAGATCAGGACTCAGAACCCTCAGAGTTTCGAAGAGTTAGACCTTGCAGACGCGACGCGTTATCGGAGAGGGTCCGCGAGCGCACAGCAAGACTTACCGGACGGGTGTAAGCCTTACACGGGCGGTCAGCGAAGACTGCGGACCAGATCTTCGGCGAGCAGATATGCCTTCTCGGCGAGCGTGCGGGCTCGGTGCGTGTCGCGCGCGTAGAGCGCGTCCTTTGCGCTGGCGAGCAGGCTCTCGATGATCCGGAAGTTCTCCTGCTGCTGTCCCCCGAGCTTTTTCGAATCGACCTGACGCAGCAGCGTCTCCGTCCCCGTCATCCTGTTCTGCGCATCGCCACGCAGTCGCGCGTCCTCCTCGCTGCTGACCTGTGGAGACAGGACGGGCGGAGGCGGAGACGGCGATGGCTCCGGAGGCGGAGGCACCGTCCGGAAGGGAGAATCGCCCGGCGAGGCCGGCCGCTGCGGGGGCGGGGGCGCGGGCGGGGCGGCCACTGCGGGCACCGCGGGCACCGCCGGCGTGGACGCGGGAGGAACGGAAGGCTCGGCGGGGGCGGGCGCTGAGCGCAGGGGTGGCGCGGCCGGCGCCGGGGAAAAGAACTCTTTGAGGGACGCGCATCCGGAGAGGCTCAGCGCAAACACGAGCACCCAGGCCAGTGGCCGCATGCTATCTCGCGGGCAACCGGATGGTCATGGTGGTCCCGCGCCCGAGCTCGGAGTCCACATCGATCACCCCATCGTGCAGCTGAACGATGCGATAGGCGACGGAGAGGCCAATCCCGGTGCCCTCCGGCTTGGTGGTGTAGTAGAGCTTGAAGATTCGCTCGAGATCGTCCCGGGCGATGCCCACGCCCTCGTCCGCGATGTCCACGCGCACCACGTCCCGGCCCTCGCACGTGGTGCGCATGGTGACCGTCCCGCCCTTCGGCATGGCCTGACTGGCATTCTGCAGCACGTTCAGGAAGGCCTGGCGCAAGAGCTCCTCGTCCGCGCCCACGGGCGGGAGGGTAGGATCCAGCTCACAGGCGATCCGGATCCCCTCGCCCTGCCACTCCGCCTCGATCAACGCGGTCAAGTTCCGCAGCAGCCCGTTCATGTCTATCGTCTTCAGGACCAGCTCTTGCGGTCGCATGAACCTGAGAAAGCCCTGGACCACCCGGTCCAGGCGATGGATCTCCGAGCCAATCACCTCGAGACTCTGCTGCACCTCGGCGGTCGGCGCTTCCAGGCGCTCCTTGAGCAGCTCGAGGTGGATCATCATGGCGTTGAGCGGATTCTTGACCTCGTGCGCCACCCCGGAGGTCAGACGGCCCAGGGCCGCGAGCTTGGCCGAATAGCTGACGAGGGACTGGACCGTCTTGATGGAATCGAGGTCCTTCATGAGGATGGCCGCCCCCATGGCCCGGTTCTTGTCTCGCATGGCCACGATCGACACCAGGAACTCGCGCGTGCTCCCGTCCTGGGGAAAGGCCAGGGTCCGGTTGTGCGGCGCTGCGGTGCCCATGCCGTTCTCGGCCATGAGCTCGCAGAGCGGATGGTCGTCGGGAAGGACCTCGGTCAGCGGGAGGCCCACGACCTGTTCCAGCGGCCGGCCTACCGCTGCCGCTGCCGCCCGATTGAAGAAGAGGATCCGCTGATCCGTATTGAGGAAGATGACACCGTCCTCGAGCTGGTCGACGATATGCTCGAGCTGGGCCTTCTCGCTCAAGGTCGCCGTCCGATCAGCCTGCATCTCCTGCCCCAATTGCTGGAGCTGGGAGGAAAGCTCCTGAAACTCGTTCCCGCCCCCCAGGCTGGTCCCCACGTCGAACTCGCCGCGGCGCAGGCGATCCAGCTCTCCGCCCAGGGCGCGGAGCGGGCGCAGGGTGAGCTGGGCCAGGGCCATGGCCGCGAGCCAGGCCACGGGAAGCGTGATGCCCGCGAGGGCCAGACTCCGTCCGACCGAGGCGTTGAGCTCCTTTCTCAATAGGGTGGTGGAGACACCGAGATGGATGCTCGCGAAGGGCTGCCCATTGAGGTTCATGGGCAGCACCGTCTCGTAGGTCTCGCCGCTCCGGTACAGCGCGGAGAAGCGCCGGATGGTGCCGAGGCCGAGCAGATCGTCCAGTCGGCCCGGCTGGAGAGCGGGAGCGCCCTCGCGATCCCGCCGCGTATCCAGCAGGGCGGCCCCGCCGCCGTCGGACACGAAGGCATAGACGAGATGCGGCGAGTACCCCACGCTGGCCTCGAGCAGGTTTCGCAGCTCGCGGTCCCGGCGCAGGGCCTCGAGAGGAGGGCGTCCGGGGGCGCGCGTGAGCGCCTGCCCGATCTGCGCGTAGATCTGCTTGGCCACCAGCTGCGCCTGTCCCGAGGCTTCCTGGACGACCACTCGGGTGAGCTGGGAGATATGCACCATGGTGGTGGTGGCCACCACGAGGAAAGTGAGCAGCGTCACCGCCACGGCGTCCTTGCTACGAATGCCGAATCGCATGCTAGGCGCCGTAGGACTTCAGCTTGTTATGAAGAGTTTTCAGGCTGATCCCCAGGATTTCCGCCGTTCGCGTCTTGTTGTTGCCGTGAGCGGCGAGGGTCCGGAGGATCAGCTGCCTTTCCGCTTCGTCAAGGCTGGTGCCGATTCGGAACGAGACGGTATCGGGAGATTCGAGCACGTCGGCTTCGGGCCGGACGGGAGGCTCGGGAGGCAGATGCTTGGCCGCGATGAGCTCTCCGTCACACACGATGGCGGCTCGCTCGAGGGTGTTCCGGAGCTCTCGCACATTTCCCGGCCATGGATGCGCCATCAAGATCTTGAGGACGTCGTCGTCCACCGAGCGAATGTGCTTGTCGTACTTCGCGTTGAACTCCTCCACGAGGGCCTGGATCAGGATAGGAATGTCCTCCGGCCGCTCTCGCAGGGTGGGCATGGGCAGGCTGACCACGTTGAGGCGGTAGTAGAGATCTTCGCGAAACGTTCCGTCGCGCAGCGCCTTGATCGGATCCTTGTTGGTGGCGGCGAGCACGCGGACGTCCACCCTCACCTCGGTCTTGCTCCCCAGTCGTCGCATGGTGCCGTCCTGCAGGATGCGAAGGAACTTGGCTTGCGTCCCGGAGTTCATCTCGGCGATCTCATCGAGAAACAGCGTGCCCTGATGGGCCAGCTCGAAGCACCCCAGTCGACGCTCCAGGGCGCCCGTGAAGGCACCCTTCTCATGGCCGAAGATCTCGCTCTCCAGCAAGGTCTCGGGGATGGCCGCGCAATTCACGGCGACGAAAGGACCCTGGGCGCGTGGCGACAGCTCGTGGAGCGTGCGCGCGGCCAGCTCCTTGCCCGTGCCGCTCTCGCCCGTGATCAGGACCGGCGCGGGGGTCGGCGCCGCCAGCTCCACGAGTCGGTAGACCTCCTGCATCGGCGCGCTGGTGCCCACGAGCTTGCCCAGGCCCCAGACCTGTCTGACCCGTCGCCTGAGCAGGATGATCTCGCGGAGGGCTTCGCCTTTTTCCGCGGCCTTGGGAAGAAGCGCCTTGAGTCGTCCGACATGCACCGGCTTCATCAGATAGTCGTAGGCACCTTCCTTCATGGCGGCCACGGCGCTGTCGATGCTGCCCTGCCCCGTGAGCAGGATGACGCTCACGAAGGGAAGCTCCTGTTGAAGGGACTTGAGGAGGGCAAGGCCGTCGAGCTTCGGCATGACGAGGTCGGAGACGACGACCGATGGCAGGAAGACGGTCGCCTTCTGGAGCGCCTCCTCGCCGTCGCTCGCCTCCTCGACTTCGTATCCCCAGCCCGACAGCAGCGACGTCAGGCCCTTACGGGCAGCCGCTTCATCGTCGGCGACCAGGACTCTCAGTGCCATGCGTGTCCCATGTTGACCACGGACCTTGCCGGGTTCACTCTCGCTGACCGTCCGGATAGCATAGCAGGACTGGGGGTTTCCGAGCGGGATGCCGAACCGAAGGGTCGGAGCATGGACCTGCTCCCGCTCAGGTGCTATGGGCTGATTCTGGCCACCGGCCGGACCTTCCCGTTGGCGTGCCGCCGGGCTCTAGTGTCGCCCGGCGGCGGGATCGGCAATCCGGCTCTTCAGTGTCGCACCAGGCGATTCAGATCCCGAGCACCGATCCGGGCGGATTGGGAATCATGGGGCGTGGGCGCCTGAGGAAGCTCACCATCTTCACGGGCTTTCGGCTCGGTCATTCCCCCTCTTGAAGCGCGCGATGATCGCCTGGGCGGCCGTCGGCACCTGGGGAGGAGGCACCGACGCGTATTGCCTCAGGGCAGTCTTCGTTCGTGGTCCCAACACTCCGTCAATGGGCCCAGGATCGTGTCCGGTCTCTACGAGGGCTTTCTGTACCTCGCGGATGCGTTCAGGGGTGGCGCCACGCCTTTCGTCCCGCAGGCCGAGCTTTTTCGTGGTGGCCTGGTCTAGCAGACTCGTCACCGGGAGTCCCTCGGCCTGCTGGTAGTCCTTGATGGCCGTCTGGGTGCGCGGTCCGAGAATTCCATCGTGCGGACCTGGGTCATAGCCCTTCTTCTGGAGTTCCTGTTGTGCCTGCCTGATGAGCGACTTACCTGGCTGCGACACTTGGTCCGCAGGCGTGGTCGAAGCTGAGGTTGCTGCCGTAGGTTGAACCCGCACGGGGGTCTGTGCCCCCACGGCTGATGCGAACATCAAGAGCGAAGCGCTCAACGGGATGCCGAGGCTTGCCGACCGAGTCAATCGCATGGCCGTCACCTCCGCCTCCGCGGGGCTGCATCCGATGTGCCAGCGACTGCCCAAGAATCAGACAGCTTCCTGAACCCTAATGCTCCGATTGACTGAACGATCTCGGCAATCTTCGGATCACATGAGCCGCTCTACTGGAACGGCTATGGGGAAGAAATTTCCGACTCGCGTGTAGGATTTACTGAGCGGAGCGCCACCACTGTTGCACAAATGGCGCGCCCGGAGGGATTCGAACCCCCGACCCTCGGCTTAGAAGGCCGATGCTCTGTCCACCTGAGCTACGGGCGCCCGACGGGATTATCGCCCGAATGCAGGGCGGGGAAGGACGAAGAAGTGCGGCAACCCTTGAAGCGGTCGATGTCCTAGCGTTTGCCGGGGGCCGAGCCCCGCGGCGCGCTGTTTTCCTTCTCGTTCAGAAGCTCCCCTCGGGTCTTTAGGCGCTGGACCAGGTCTGAATATGAGCTCGTCCGGATCACTCGATCGAACTGCGTCCGGTAGTTGGAGATCAAGCTCATGTTCGCGATCAGGACATCGTAGATGAGCCATCGATCTTGGTTCTTCAGTAGCCGAGATTCGACGGGTACCTCGGTGCCTTTGCTGGTGACGATGCGTGCCCGGACCGTAGCCCGATCACCCTCGATCTGCTCGCTCACATAGGTGATGCGCTCACCACCGTACTCGCCGATCCGAGAGATATAGGTCTGCTCGAGCAGGCTCGCAAAGAGGTGTGTGAACTCCTCGCGCTCGGCCGGCGTTCGTTGCGGCCAGTGCTGGCCCAATGCCCGCTTGGCGGTCTCGGAGACATCAAAGGCCTCGTTGGCAAGCTTCCGCACCGCCGTGCGCCGATCAGGCGCGCTGAGGCCGGGATCCTCCAGGATCTTGAGCACCTGATCGGTATAGGCGCGCAGCTGGTCCGTGGGTGCCCCCGCCCACGAGAATTGCACGGCACCCAGCGTGAGGATCACGCCGAGCAGGATGATCAGCAGCCTACGCACAAGAGTCCTTGGCACCGACAGTAGTCCTCTTTGGTATTCGACTGTCTCTAAGGTGTTCGACTGTCTCTCGGCGAAAGTATTCCCGAGTTGCCGCGACCGCCTAGCGCGCCGGCCCCGGCGGTGGGGGCGGCGGCGTACCCGGAGGCGGAGGAGGGATACCCGGAGGGAGCGTCGCACTCGGAGGAGCGGGCGGGGCCGGTGGCGGGGCCGCCGTATAGGCCGGCCGCGAGCCCCGCGCGACGGGAATCTGATTACCCTTGAGATACATGCACTGCATGTAGGCTACATCGTAACGACGCTGCACGGAGATGGAAGCACCTTGGGCATTGCCGGCGCCGACCGCGGTGCCACCCAGCAGTCCCACGCCGGCTCCCACGGCCGCTCCGGTAGCGGGGCTGCCGGCGGCAGCGCCAAGGGCTGCCCCCGCCGCGGCCCCCACCAGCGTCCCGATCGCGGCTCCGCCGACCGTACTCTCTGTCGCGGCCTTGCCCGTCGTCGTCCCGGTTTGCTGCGCCGCCCACTGACGGCACACGGCGTCGTCACTCTGAAACTGCTCGAAGCCCTTGCCGGTACCCGGCAGCACCATGACACTCGGACCCGTCGGCACTGATGCGCATGACGTCAGAAACAAAGCGGCCACTACGAGCAGAACAACGACTCGCTTCGTCATTGCGCCCTCGCCGGCACTTTGATCCATGCCTCGGGACATGACTGCGCCTGAGGGTAGTACGCCTGGGCGGTCGAGCAGTAATACCAGTAAGCAGGCGGCGCTGACGGTGGCGGAGGCGGCGAAGTCTGCGGCTGCTCGACATATACGGGCGGCTGCTCGATGACGACGGGGGCCGGAGGATAGTACGGGGGCGGATACCACCAGTAGGGATAGGGTGGGCCCCACCACGCCGGACCGACCCCGATGAACACACCGCCACGGCCATGCCACGCATAGCTCGGGACAACCGGGAAGACGAGCAGGCCAAACAACAGCACCGCCAGCACGACCACCGCCGACCTTTTCATGGTTGCCTCATTGAACGAGAATCGATCGGGCCGCACTCAGGATACCACCCGGGACGCTGCGTTGCCTCTGTCACTGCCTCGTCGCCGGCATGTTCCCGACCCCCATCTTCCCCTAGCTCCAGGACCCCGGAATCGAGGCGTAAAGCGTGTATATTCCAGGGGTAAAGAACTGTGAAGCGAAGAGGCGTGGAGCGGACTACCCGGGCGTACGATGTGGCCGCAGCGAGGCACCGGCCGTACCACTCGTGAAGACGATACGACCCACCAGGGCTTCCGCCGTCGAGTGCGTGTCGTTCGTATCGATGGAGATGGCGACCGCCCGGGGATCCTCGGGGTCCTCGCCGAACGCCTTCCGGTAGTCCTCGTAGACGTTGCGCCGCTCCGTCACCCATCGGTTGAGTTCTCGAGTTCCCGATCTCACGATGACGAACATGACGCTCCCGGTCTTGCGGCTTCGTTCCATGGCGCCGGCGGGCAAAGTCGCGTCCCACGCGTACCCGATCAGGCGGGAGCGCAAAGGGCCAGGGAAGCGCGGCCACACCACGAAGACGTGCCCGGTGAGGTCCGAGGTCTCCCGCTTGCGAAGATCGGCTCCCACCGGATGCTGCACGACCTTCCAGCTCCATTCCAGGGTCGGCGTGGAGCGAAGCGAGATACGGACCTCTTTGGCGATGGTCGAGTGCTCGTTCCGACTCTTGAGATGGAGGGCCCGACGCCCTTCGTCTTCGGTCACGGAGAAGTCGTAGGCCGGCCGGCCTCCAAACGTCTCATACGGCCTCCACCCGGAGGGAACGCCCGTGGCGCCGACGGCATGCTGGGCCCAGTCCTCGACGATATTGACCTCCGCGTCCGAGGACGAGACGGCGAGGAGGGCCACGGCGAGGGCACACGCGAGCGTACCCGGTAATCTCATGACACGCGCTTCACCGCGAGCTCGACCACCTGGATGGCTCACTCACCCGATCAGGCTGACCCTCCCGGTGCTCAGATCATAGACCGCACCCACCACCTGCACCGCGCCTCGCTTCACCGCGGGAGCCACGATGGGCTGGAGGCTCCGGAGTTGCCCGACTCCGATCTCCACGTTCGCGCGAATCGCGTTGTCGAGCGGATCTCCCGAGCGGGACTTGGCCTTCAGCACCGCGGGACGAATGCTGTTGACGAGGGGACCGATGGAGCCGGGCAAGGCATCGCGATCGTCGAGGTGCTTGACGGCGGCCTTGACCGCGCCACACTCGCTGTGTCCGAGCACCATGACGAGGGACGTGCCCAGCTCGACGATGCCGTACTCGATGCTCCCCTTGACGAAGGCGCCCGCCCCTCCGATCACATTGCCGGCCACGCGTACGACGAAGAGGTCGCCCACCCCTTGGTCGAAGAGAATTTCGGGCGGCACGCGCGAGTCCGCGCAGCCCACGATCACGGCCAGGGGGCGCTGGCCCTCCGCGAGCGGCCGAAAGTCCTCCGGCCTCCGGCGCGGACTCAGCGGCGCCCCCCTCACGAACCGCTCATTGCCTTCGCGCAGCCGTCGGAGCACCTCATCCGGCGGTGGTCCCGCCCCGCCCGGCCCCGCGGCGTGCGTCGCGGGACTCCGCGCGAGGACAAGCCCTGCTCCCAGGGCGGTGAGGCGCAGCACATCGCGGCGCGAGAAGCCCGCTCCCCGGCCGGACACGAGCGTGGAGGCCGCCGATCTAGCGAACGCGGAGAACGCGCGCCGCCTTGCCATACTGGGCGGGCGAGACCCACAGGATGGCGCCGTAGCGTCCCTTGCCCGCCTGCACGGCATCGATGGCGATGACATTGATCCGCTTCGCCGCGAGCTTGCTGAGCAGCCGCGCTCCCGCGCCCACGCGATCGTCGCCCGAGACGAGGAAGGCGCGCTTGGGCCCCGCGATCTTCCACTTGGCCTTCTTGGCCACCTTGCGGAAGGCCGACGGATTCGCCGGCACGAAGTCCATCTGCGCGTTCCCTCGATGCGGAAAGCCGGAGAAGGCGACCAAGTTGACTCCCGCTTCATGGAGCACGGCGAGCGCCCGCGCCCCCTGCCCCGCGCGGTTGGGCACCATCATCTTGAAGTAGGTCACGCGCTTCACGCTATCCGCCATGAGCGTCTCCTCCTTGAGATCTCCCGTCGATCGTGAATGTCAGGGAACGCTCGCCGACGGCCGCGCATTTCCTCGGCCGTCGGCGAGGCGTGGAATGGTCGGGGTGAGAGGATTTGAACCTCCGACTCCCTGCTCCCAAAGCAGGTGCGCTACCGGGCTGCGCCACACCCCGTACTTGCGTGAATGTTATCACTATTAACCGCCTCCGCGAATCTCCCTACGTCAACAGGTGTGCCTGGGAGAGCTGCCTGGGAGAGAGCTGAGGTATGCGCCTTTGTTATCAGTCTGTCGCCAACGCGTCGAGCAACGCCCGCGCATCCTTCAGGTCGGCGGTATCGAATCCTTCGGTGAACCAGCCGTAGACCTCCGCCAAAGGGCGTCGGGCCTCCTCGCGGTTGCCCCGTCGTCGGAGCAGGCGGCTCAAGCTCATCGCTGCTCGCAGCTCCAGCGACTTCGCGCTCTGCCGCCGAGCGATGTCGACGGCCTCCCGGAAGCAGCGTTCCGCGTCGTCTGCGTCGGGACCGTCGCGGGCCAGGAGCAATTCCCCTTTGAGCCGGAACAGCTCGGCCTCGTTG
The DNA here is from genome assembly GCA_036002485.1 of Candidatus Methylomirabilota bacterium. Taxonomy (NCBI): domain Bacteria; phylum Methylomirabilota (SeqCode); species Candidatus Methylomirabilota bacterium. The sequence continues at coordinate 91,335 of DASYTI010000033.1, forward strand.
AAGCGGGCCGACGTCTCTCGCGCGCGCGCCAGGCCTTTGCTGACCGCCTCCAGCGCCTGGTCGATGAGGCCAGCGCCGCGATACGTTTCGGCGAGTGACGCCCAACCGTGTGGCTGTTCGAGCACGGCCCCCGCGCTCCGACAAACGTCCATTCCGCGGATGATGACCGTGGCGCCTTCGTCCGTTCGGCCTTCCTGCGCGATCGCCCAGCCGTGCTCGACCAGGCCATTGCCGAGAAAATTGACGGCCGCCTGTTCCGTCGACAAGGCAATGGCGGTCTCGGCGAGGGCCCTGGCACGAGGGCCCTCTCGACGAAGATGATGTACCAGGGCGCCGAACCAGACAGCCAGGATCATGCTGACCGTCTGGGACAGGTCATCCGCGAGCGCGATGGCCTCCTCGGCACGCCGAGCGGCTCGGTCGGGATAGCCCAGGTACCACAGCGCATATGCTGAGAAACCCCGGCATGCGACACCGGGGTCATAGCCGGCATGCTGGTGGGCGAGAGTGCGATGCTCGTCCGGGCGATACAGCTCGATGCCCTGCTCCAGATGCTCCAGGGAGCGAGTGAAGTCGCCGCACCAGTACAGCGTGTCGCCGAGGACGTCGTGGGCGACCAGCCGCAACACCGGGTCGCCGGCCGTCTGAGCCAGTCGGAGCAGCTCTTCGCCCAGTTCCAGTGCGGTCTTCAGATCGCCACGGAGCTCGTGGTATTCCCAGAGGCCTCTCAGCACGGCGAAGAGCTCTGACCGCTCGCCCCCCTGCCGGCACAGAGTCAGCGCTCGCGTGTAGTTCTCCTCCACTTCGCGCGCTCCGAGACCCTTCGTGGACATCAAGGCCGGCCCCAGGGCTGTCCGCAGGGTGAGTTCGCGCTGGAGCCGGCCGCGAGTGTCGGGCAGCTTCGCGAGGAGGTTCAGCCCCTTCGTGAAATGCCCGATGCTTTCGACGTTCGCTGAACGTTCGACCGCGCGTTGACCCGCTTGCTGCCAGTAGGCGATCGCCTGGTCGGCCAGACCGGCTTCCGTGTAGTGGTGGGCGACGAGCTCCGGTTGCGTTCCCGTCGTCTCCGGGAATCGTTCGACGAGGGTGTCGGCAATTCTCGTGTGGAGCTGCTGCCTCCGGCTCATGAGCATCGACTGGTAGGCGGTGTCCTGGATCAGCGCGTGCTTGAAGATGTACGTGGCATTGGGGGGCACGCCGCGCTGATGAAGCAGGTCGGACTCGCCGAGCTTGGCCAGCGCCCGTTGCAACGTCGTGTCGTCGATGGACGCGGTGGCGCGCAGCAGCTCGTAATGAAAGCTGCGTCCGATCGCCGCGCCGACTTGCGCCACCTCCTTGACCGTGGCCAGTCGATCGAGCCGGGCCATGAGCGAGTCCTGGAGCGTCGAGGGAATCGCCAACGGAGGAAGGGCGTTGCTGAGCTCGTAGCGGTCATCCTGCTCCCGAAGCCAATCGGATTCGAGCACCATTCTCGTGAGTTCTTCCACGAACAAGGGAACGCCGTCGGTTTTTGCCACGACCTGCTGCAGGACTTCGGCGGGCAGGGTCTTTCCGCCCGCCATTCGCTCGACCATCAACTCGGTCTGCTGTCGCGTCACTCGGTTGACCGTGAGGTACGTAAAGTGGCTGCGATTGGCCCACGGCGGTCGAAATTCCGGCCGCGACGTCATGAGCAACAAGATCGATGCGGCCGGCACCTGACCGACGACGAAATCGACGAGCTCGCGCGTGGACGGGTCGGCCCAGTGAAGATCTTCGACGATGAAGAGGACCGGTTGCTCGGCGGCGAGCGCCAAGAGCAGGGCGACGATGGCCTCGAACGTCTTCTCCTTCTGGCGTTGAGGCGTGAGACTCAAGGGCGGGTGTTGCTCGGGAACGGCAACGGACAGGAACGCGGCCCAGAGCGACACCACCTCGGGCTGGGCCAGCCCATAGCGGACGAGTCCCGCTTCGATCTTCCCGAACCGCTCGGCGGGCGCGTCGTCTCGATCGAACCGGAGCGAGCGCTCGAAGAGGTCGATGAGCGGATAGAGGGCGCTATCTTGATGGTAGGGAGAGCAGCGAGATTCCCACCTGAGGTGCCGCTCCGCCGCAATGTGATCCTTCAAGACCCGAACCAGCCGTGATTTGCCGATCCCGGGCTCGCCACTGAGCAACACCACGTGGCCGCGTCCATCCTTGACGTGCTCCCAGCGATCGAGGAGCAGGCCGACTTCCTGATCGCGCCCCACCAGCGGCGTGAGCGTCCCCGCCGCCGAACCTTCCAGCGAATCCGCCGCCCCGCCGTCACCATGGACCCGGTACGCGCGCAGCGGTACCGGCAGCCCCTTGAGAACCTGCGCGCCGAGGTCAGTCGCCATGACCGATCCCCGCAGGAGTCGATGCGTCGCGGCGCTGATCACGACGGTATCGGCCTCTGCGATCGCCTGGAGGCGCGCCGCGACGTTCGGCGTTTCACCAAGCGCCAGCTCTTCGCGGCGGCCCGCTCCCCCGATTTCTCCGATTACCACCGGCCCCGTGTGAATGCCGACCCGGACGGCAAGGGTGATCCCTCTCTCGCGCTGCAGGCGCGCATTCAGCGTCGCCATCGCGTCGATGATACCGAGGCCGGCGCGTACGGCGCGCCGAGGGTCGTGCTCGCTGGCGACCGGATACCCGAAATACACGAGCAGACCGTCACCAAGATACTGCGCGACATTGCCGTGAAGCTGGCCGATCACGGCATCACATACCTGCTGGTAGGAACGCACGACGTCGCGGAGCACCTCGGGATCGAGCCGGGCGGCCAGCTCTGTCGATCCGACGAGGTCGCAGAACATCACGGTCAGTTGCCGGCGTTGCGCCTCTGCAGGACTCTTCGAGGAGCGGTCGATCTCGGTCACGTCGGCGGCGGGGGCGGCCTCCGCCCGGCCAAGATGTATTGGCTCGGATGTCGGTGCGGGAATCGGGGCCAGCGGTGCTCCGCAGCTATCGCAGAACTTGCTCCCGGCCTCGGTCTTCGCGCCACAGCTCGAACAGACGGCAGCGAACAGGGCACCGCACTCGCGACAGAATCGTGCCTCCTCGCGATTCTCTGCCTGGCACCGGGGACATTTCATGTCGCAACCTCCAGTCCCGGTTTGCGCGCACCCTCGCCGTGGCCGGCCCACCCAAGCGTCTCGAATACCCGTCGGCAGGCTCTGCCGGCACCTTGCCTCGGTCGACGACGCGCAGCCACCGTAGCACAGCTTGCCTCGGTGGACCTCGCCAGTCGCCGTGACACGCAGGAAGCCGTGCTACGTTGCGGGGGTCCCCGGGCCTGACGTATGATACGCGGCGATTCGAAAGCCCAGAGGCGATGCTGTCCCGAGCGCCGAGGCCACGGGGGACCCTGTCACGGCTGAGCTCCTCGCCGTCACCAGCATCACCAAGCGCTTCGGCGGCGTCGAGGCGCTCGCCGGGTGCACCCTCTCCGTTGGCGAAGGTTCCATCACGGGTCTCATCGGGCCGAACGGCGCGGGCAAGACAACGCTCTTCAACGTGATCAGCGGCCTCACCCCGGCCGACGGCGGCCAGATCCGTCTGGGCACCGATCGTCTCGACGGGCTTCCCGCGCACGCCATCGCCCGGCGAGGCGTCGGGCGCACCTTCCAGATCCCGCGTCCACTCGGGCGGATGACCGTGCTGGAGAACGTGCTCGTCTACGCCCACGATCAGCCGGGCGAAAGGCTCGCCCGCGTGTTCACGGCGCCGAAGCGCGTGAGGGCCGAGGAGAACCACGCGCGCGAGCGCGCGCATGCGTTGCTCGAGTCCGTGGAGCTCGCGCATCTCGCGGCCGCGCGGGCGGAGACGCTTTCCGGCGGCCAGAAGAAGCTGCTCGAGCTCGCGCGAGCGCTCATGAGCGATCCCCGCATCATCCTGCTCGACGAACCCGGCGCCGGCGTGAACCCGACGCTGATGCGGTCGCTCGTCGAGGCGATCCAGGCGCTCCGGGCGGCCGGGCGGACGTTCCTCCTGATCGAGCACGACATGGATCTCGTCACCGAGCTCTGCGATCCGGTCATCGTGATGGCCCAGGGGCGCAAGCTCATGGAGGCCCCGTTCGCGGAGGTCCGGCACGATGCGCGGGTGCTCGAAGCCTATCTCGGGACAGCCCGGTGACCGCGCTTCTCGAGGTGCACGATCTTTCCGCCGGCTACGGCGACAACGACATCCTCCATGGTCTCTCGCTTCACGTCGACGACGGTGAGCTGGTCGCCGTCATCGGACCGAACGGGGCTGGAAAGTCGACCCTGCTGAAGACCCTGGCCGGGCTCGTGCGCCCGCGCTCCGGGCACATCGCGCTGGGCGGCGCCGACATCACGGGCGCGGGCAGCCAGCGCATCGTGGCGAGCGGGCTTTGCTACGTGCCCCAGGAGGCAAACGTGTTTGCGTCGCTCAGCGTGTGGGAGAACCTCACCATCGGCGCCTGGACGGCTCCCGGAGCGTTGAGCGAGCGGGCCCGGGCCGTCGTCGAGCTCTTCCCCGTCCTCGCCGAGCGCCGGCGCGCCCGGGCGGGAACGCTGTCGGGCGGTGAGCGACAGATGCTCGCGATGGCCATGGCCCTCATGGTGGAGCCTCGCTTGCTCCTCCTCGACGAGCCGTCGGCGGGGCTCGCGCCCGCCCTCCAGCGCCTGGTGTTCGACCGCGTTCGCGAGATCAACGCGCGCGGGCTCGGCATCCTCCTCGTGGAGCAGAACGCGCGCGAGTCGCTCGCGCTCTGCCAACGAGCGTATGTCCTCGCCATGGGTCGGGTTCGCGCCGAAGGGCCGGGCGGGGTGCTTCGCGATGACCCGGAGATCCGACGTCTCTATCTCGGCGGCTGACCTCACAGGGAGATCCAGACATGACGACGATGACACGGCGTGAACTCTTGAAAGCTTCAGGAACGGCCGGACTGGTGCTGGGCGCGCCAGCCATCCTCTCGGCGCAATCGAAGGAGCCCATCCCCATCGGGACCTTGTGTCCCCTCACGGGCGCCGGCGGCTCGTACGGTCCCGATATGCAGCGGGCGGTGGTGGCGGTCGTCGAGCGGATCAACAAGGCCGGGGGGATCAACGGCCGGCCCGTCCAGCTCTTCCACGAGGACGACCAGACGAACGCCGAGGCCGGGGTGCGCGCCGCGCGCAAGCTGATCGACGTCAACAGGGTGGTGGCCATCGTCTCCACGTGGGCCTCCGCGGTGACCCTGGCCGTCAAGCCGCTCTGTGTCGAGGCGAAGGTCTTCGTCATCGGCGTGTCGGGCGCGGACAGCGTGACCCAGGGAGATCACAAGGGCTACATCGCGCGCACCCAGCCGAACACGCAGCTCCAGGGGCGCATGTACGCGAAGTTCGTCGTGACCAAGAAGGAGTGGAAGCGGGTCGCCTATATGGCGCTCCAAACCCCGTACGCCCAGTCCTTCGGCGACGCCTTCGCGGGCGTGCTGAAGGCGGCCGGCCTGACGATCACCGACAGCCTGATCTACGAGGACAAGAAGCCCTCGTATCGCAGCGAGGTCACGCGGGTGCTCGCCACCAACCCCGACCTGATCATGCTCGAGGGCTACACCCCCGACTCCGTCGTCATGGCGAAGGACATCTACAAGGCCGCCTACAAGGGCGCCATCCTCGGGCCAAGCTTCGCCATCAACGCGAAGTTCATCGAGGGCGTGGGCGCCGAAGTGGCGGAGGGAATCTGGAACATGGACCGGGCGCCGCTGTTCGACTCGCCGGCCTACAAGGAATTCTCCGCCGCGGTGCCGCGGGGGGACGGCAGCCCGTACCCGCCGCAGGCGTGGGATCAGATGACGCTCGTCGCGCTGGCCCTCGCGGCCGCCAAGGGCGAGGTGTCGGGAACGGTGATCAAGGACCATCTGCGGACGGTTTCGAACCCGCCGGGCACCGTCGTGTATTCCTTCGCCGAGGGCGCGAAGCTCCTGAGCGAGGGAAAGAAGATCAACTACGAGGGCGCGTCGGGTTCGTGCGACTTCGATCAGATCGGTGACATCCTCTCGGCCCCCTTCAGCGTCCAGCAAGTGCAAAAGGGCAAGTCCGAGCGTGTGATGATCATCAATCCCTGACGGTCCCCTCGGGGATGCCGCCCATCGCGCAGTACGTCTTCAACGGCATCGTGACGGGCGGCATCCTCGCTCTTCCCGCGGTCGCCTTCTCGCTCCTCTGGCGACTCCTGCGCTTTCCGAACTTCGCCGTCAGCACGTACCTCACGGTGGGCGCCTACGTCGCGCTGGTGCTGAACCACGGCGTGCGCGCATCGATCGAGCTGGCCTGGCTCGGCGCGCTCGTGGTGACCGGCGCCGTCGCGCTCGTCGTCGACCGCATCGCGTTCCGGCCGATGCGCGATCGGCGTCCCTTCTCGCTGGCCATCGCGTCGATCGGCGTCGCCTTCGTTCTCGAGAACGTCGTGCGCTTCGTGTGGGGCAACGATTTTCGGAGCTTCGACGTGCCGGTCACGCGCGGCATGAGCGTGGCCGGGCTCCGCGTCGGCCGCGAGCAGCTCCTCATCCTCGGCGTCGCGGTGGTCTTGATGGCGCTTGCCCAGGCGTTTCTGCTCCGGACCCGGCTCGGCATCGCCATGCGCGCCACCGCCGACAATCCGCTGCTCGCCGCGGTCAAGGGCGTGCCCACCGAACGCGTGATCGCGCTCGCCACCCTGGGGGGCGGCGGGCTCGCGGGCGGGGCCGGGGTGTTCCTCGGCCTCGACGCCAGCATCGATCCCCTGATGGGCGGTGGCCTCATCATCTCGGTCTTCGCCGCCGCCATCCTCGGGGGCATCGGCTCGGCGCCGGGGGCGCTCGCCGGCGCCTTGATCGTCGGCATCATGGAAGAGGTCGGGATGCTCGTGGTCCCGCCGACGTACAAGACGGCGATCGGCTTCACGATCATTCTCGCCGTGCTGCTCGTGAGGCCAACCGGCCTCGCCGGCGCGCGATCGTGAGCGCGCGCAAGTGATCGCCTATCTCACCGCCATCGCGACGCTCGTCGGCATCCGCGCCGTGCTGACCCTCGGCCTGAACGTCCAATGGGGCCTGACCGGGCTCGTGAACCTCGGCGCCGTCGCGTTCTTCGCCGTCGGCGCCTATACGTCCGCCCTGCTGGCCGTGGGGGGGACGCCGCTCGCCCTCGCGTGGCCCGCCGCGGTCGGGATGGCCACGGCGGCCGGGGCCGGGCTGGCCATGGTTGCCCTGCGACTCAGAGAGGACTACCTCGCCATCGTCACCCTCGGCTTCGGCGAGGTCTTGCGGCTGTTCCTCCTGAACGAGGCGTGGCTCACGCACGGCGCCAACGGTGTGACGGCGATCCCGCGCCCGCTCCACGCGCAGTTCACCCGGCACTACGACGTGTTTTACCTCGCCCTCGTGCTCGTGGTGGTCGCGCTCGTCTACGCCGCCCTCGAGCGCCTGCGTCGGTCGCCGTTCGGCCGCGTGCTCCGCGCCATCCGCGAGGACGAGATCGTCGCCGCCGTCGCGGGCAAGCCCGTCTTCCGGTTCAAGGTCCAAGCTTTCGCGCTCGGCGCGAGCATCGGGGGACTCGCGGGCATTCTCTTCGCGCACTATCTCGCGTACGTCGAGCCGAACATGTTCCTGCCCCAGGAAAGCCTGTTCGTCTGGCTCGCCCTCATCCTCGGGGGCAGCGGCAACAATCGCGGCGCTCTCCTCGGCTCGGTGGTGCTCCTCGGTCTTCTCGAAGGCAGCCGATTCGCAAAGGACGTGATCCCGTTCCTGACGGGCGTGCGACTCGCCGCGGCGCAGCAGATTCTCGTCGGCGTGGTTCTCGTGGTGTTGATGGTCCGGCGTCCCGAGGGATTGCTGCCGGAGAAGCCGGGTTCGGACTAAGGGTTCAGACCAAGGAGGATGCGATGCGGGTAGGATTCATTGGCTTGGGGAACATGGGGGGGCCGCTGGCGAGCTTCGTGCTCAAGGCGGGGTTCTCGCTCGCGGTCCACGACATCAGGAGAGAGGCGGCGGCCGCGCTGCTCGAACAGGGGGCGATCTGGACCGACTCTCCCGCGGAGGTGGCCGCCCGATGCGATGTGATCTGCACGTGCGTGCCCGGCCCCCTGGAGATGCAAGCCGTCACCCTCGGGGTTAGAGGGATTCTGGAGGGCGTGAAACCAGGCGCCGTGGTGATCGACCATACGACGAACGCCCCTGGCCTCGTGCGGGAGGTCGGCGGCGCGCTGGAGGCGCGCGGCGCGCACCTGCTCGACGCGCCCCTCGACGGCGGACGCGAAGGCGCCCTCGAGGGGCAGCTCACCCTGTTCGTCGGTGGCGACGAGGCCATCCTGCGCCGAGTGAAGCCGGTGCTCGACACGTTTTCCCGGAGCGTGGTGTGGGTCGGCGAGCTGGGGGCGGGGTCGGTCACCAAGATCGTCCACAACGCCCTGGCCATGAGCATCGATCTGCTGCTCGCGGAGTGCCTGACCCTCGGCGCGAAAGCCGGCGTCGCCGTCCCTCGCCTCGTCGAGGCGTTCCGCGAGGGGTGCATCGTGAGCAACAACATGACCTTCACGAAGCGCATGCCTGCCACGCTCTTCCGCGGAGATTTCGCCGCCCGGTTCGCGCTGGCTCTCGCGTACAAGGACTTCCGGCTCGCCGGTGATCTCGCGACGCAGCACGGGGTGCCCACCCGCTTGCTCGACCTCTGTCAGCTGGAGCTGCTGGAGGCCATGAATCGCGGGTGGGGCGATCAGGACCGCACGAAGGCCTCGACGCTCCAGGAGGAGCGCGCCGGCGTGAAGCTGAGAATGTAGACCTACCGCGCGGAGATCGACCCCGGCATGGTGGCCCGCCGCGCTTCTTCCGGCTCCGGCCGCGCCACCGGCATGCCCCGGCGGCCAAGCTTCGACTTGTCCATCGAGTAGAAATTCAGGCTGTTATCGAGCAGCATCTTGCGCTTGGCGGAGTCGGGAACGTCTTTCCGCCCGAGGAGTGTCGCCACCGTCCCGGGATAAGGATTGCCGTCGTGCCCCCGCTCCCCGACGAACAGCGCGTCGAAGTGGAGATAGTCGGAGGCGAACAGCATGGCGTCCTCGCCGACGTGGTCGAGGAAGAACGGGATGAACTCGTCGCCGGGCTCGCAGCTGAAGAACACGCGGCCCCCCTTGACGTACTCGCTGGGCTTCGCCGAGATGTGCGCCCACCGCTCGGGCGCCACCTCGTTGTACTCGTCCATGCGGTGCATCCAGTAGGGCACCCATCCCGCGCCCGCTTCCAGGAACGCGACCTTCAGCCGGCTGAACCGCTCCAGCACCCCGCCCGTGATGATGTTGGAGCACGCGAGCATCTGCGCGAAGGTGTGGGCCATGTGCGAGGCTTCGAGCATGTGGTCCGGCCGGTTGATGTCGAAATAGCTCCGGAACAACGACGGCAGGGCAGGACCGTGGACGGCGATGGGCACGTTCAATCGCTCCGCTTCCGCCCAGAAGGGCGAGAGCCGCGCGTCACTCAGCAACGTGTCTTCTCGCACGGTGCACCCGATCTGGATGCCCACCATGTTCAATCGGCTCGTCGCCCGGCGCATCTCCTCGATGGCGCCTTCCACGTCCTGGAGCGCCACAAGACCGATGCCTTTGAGCCGCTGGGGGCACACCTCGCAGTAGTCGTACAGCCAATCGTTGTACGCGCGGGCCCGTGCCGCGGCGAAGCCCGCGTCGTGGGTGACGGTCAGCGGCAGCTCGTCGGTGGGATAGATGACGGCCACATCGATCTGGTCGCGGTCCATGTCGGCCAGGCGAGCCCAGGGATTGTAGGTCCCCATCCGACGATAGTGAATGGCCTTGCCGTGCGGCGCGGGCAGGTTGCCATTGACCCCCACGAATCCGCACTCCGTGTCGGGTCCCCAGACCTTGCCGTCCACGAGACGAACGATGTTGCCCCGGGACACCTGGGTATAGACGGGACGCCGCTCGCGGTACTTCGGATCGATCCGCTCGTAGGTCTCGTTGACCTCGATCACGTGTCCGTCGCCGTCGATCACCAGATCGGGTCGGTCGGTCATGGCATGCTCCTTTTCGGTTCTCGCCGATCGCTACCGGGCTGCGCCGCAGGCCGGTGAAGTGCCGCGAGTATACCGCCCCGCCGGAAGACCGTTCAAGGCTGGGATACCAGCCAGGCGCGGGCTTGGGCAAGAGCCTTGGCCCGATGGCTGACCCGATTCTTCTCCTCGGGCGCCAGCTCCGCGAAGCTCCGACCCAGGGGCGGGTAGAAGAAGAGCGGGTCGTACCCGAAGCCTCCCTCCCCTCGGGGGGACTCGAGCAGGACGCCCTCGACCACTCCTTCGACTGAGGCTTCCTGGCGTCGATGCGGGCAGACGACGGCGATGAGACATCGGAACCGCGCCGTCCGGCGCTCCCTCGGCACGCCCGCCAGCGCCCTCAGCATGACCTGGCAACGCTCGGGATCGCTGAGACCCGGACCGCCATATCGCGCGGAGAGCACGCCCGGACCTCCCCCCAGGGCATCCACTTCGATCCCGGAATCGTCTGCCAGCGCGAGCTCGCCCGTCGCCGTGGCGACCGCACGGGCCTTGTCCCGCGCATTGGCGGCATAGGAGATCTCGCCCTCTGGAGGCAGGACAATCCCCGGGAAATCGCCGAGACTCAGGATACGGAACGGGATGCCGGCGAGCAGGGCGGCCATCTCGCGCGCCTTGGCGTGGTTGGCCGTGGCGAGGACGAGCGGACGCTCAGAGGCCGAAGGAGAGCTCGGCGCGCGCCTCGAGGACGCGTCGCTGTAGCGCGATGAGGCGGCCAATGCCGCCTTCGGCCAGGGCGAGCATGGCGGTGAGGCGGTCGCGCCCGAACGGCGTCTGCTCTGCCGTTCCCTGCACCTCCACGAACGCGCCCGCCCCCGTCATGACCACGTTCATGTCCACTTCCGCCGACGAGTCCTCGACGTAGTTGAGGTCGAGCACGGGCGTGCCGTTGACGATGCCCACGCTGATGGCGGCCACGCAGTCGCGCACCGGAGAGCCCGGCAGCGTGCCTGCCTTGACGAGGGTGCCGATGGCATCGGCCACCGCGATGAAGCTCCCGGTGATGGCCGCCGTCCGCGTGCCTCCGTCCGCCTGGAGGACGTCGCAGTCCACCCACACCGTGCGCTCGCCCAGCTTGGCCATCTCGACCACGACCCTCAGCGAGCGCCCGACCAGCCGCTGGATCTCCTGCGAGCGGCCGCTCGGTCCGTTGCGCTCGCGGGTCATGCGCGTATTGGTCGAGCGCGGCAGCATGCCGTATTCAGCCGTCACCCAGCCCTTGCCCTGGCCCTTGAGAAAGGACGGGACTTTCTCCTCGATGGAGGCCGTGCAGACGACCTTGGTATCGCCGAATTCGACGAGCACCGACCCTTCCGGATGCCTGAGGTAGTCGCGCGTCACCCGCACCGGACGGAGGTCGTCCGGCTGCCGCCCGTCGCTCCGCGCGCTCATCGCGAGGTCCCGCTCTTGCCCGGCTCGGTCTGGACGGTCCGCACGCGCTGATCGTACCGCCGCTTGTATTCCGCGAGGCCCACATAGATCGCCTTGGCCACCGCCTCGCGGTGCTCCACGGAGGCGAGCTTCTTTTCTTCCCGCGGATTCGTGAGGAAGCCGATCTCGATCAAGATGGCAGGCATGGCGGCGCCGCCCAGGACGTAGAAGCCCGCCTGCTTGACGCCCCGGTTGACGAGGCGGAGCGTGCGCGTGGTCGAGTCCAGCACGGTCTCGGCGAGGAAGCTCGACTCCTGCTGGAACTCGGACTGCGCCATGTCCCAGAGGATGCTCTTGAGCAGATCCGTCCTCTGACGCGACTGCGGGTTCTCGAGCTCGACCACGCCGTTCTCGATGGCCGCCGTCTGGCGTGCCTCATTGTCGGTCGCCTCCGAGGACAGGAAGTACACCTCCACCCCCTCCGACACCGACCGCGGGTGCGCGTTGGCGTGGATGGACACGAACAGATCGGCGCGCCGTTTATTGGCGAAATTGGTCCGTTCGCGCAATGGCACGAAGACGTCCGTGCTCCGAGTGAGGGCGACCTTGACCCCCAGCCCGTCCTCGACCATGCGGGCGGCGCGGCGCGTCACGTCGAGCACGACGTCTTTCTCCATGACGCCCGTGGGACCGGTGGCCCCGGGGTCGTGGCCGCCGTGGCCCGCGTCCATCACGATGAGCTGGAGGGGGGTGACGCCGCCATTGGTCTTGGGAGCGGCGCCACTCGCGCTCTCCTTCGGGCGGTAGATGTCCACGACGACCCGGAAGGGATCCTGGAGCGACGCGGTCTTGACGTCGGCCGCCCTGCTCTCCAGCACGATCCTGAGGAGGGCATCCGGTCCGGTCGCTTCGAGACGCACTTCTTTGACGAGCCCGTCATCGATCTCCTCGACGCGCACCCTCGGGACGGCCAGGCTGGACAGGCGCACGCGAATCTCTTTCTGACCGGGGGCGACGAGATAGGAAAGCTCCGCGCCTGCCTCGACGACGATTCGCGTGAAGGACGGGTACGAGCGGTATCGCAGCTCCTCGAACGGCACGCTGGCGTTGACGCGCTTGAGGCGCGGCCGGTTCTCCAGGGCCGCCATTGGTCGCGCCGCCGTGATGCCGGGGGCGAGCTTGCCGAGTCCCTTGGCGAGGAAGCCCTCCGGGATGAGCCAACCCTTGGCGGTGGCCCGCGCGGGCGCCTCGAGCGTGAGGGGTTCGCCCGCGACGGTCAGTCGAGCCTGGTCCCGCGTGAACTGGGCCACCCGTTTCGACACCGTCAAGGTGGCGCGGGAGCCCTTGACGCTCCACGAACCCTTGAGCAGCCCCGCGAGGCGCTCGGCAGAGACGTACGAGCCGCCATCGTCCAAGCTCACGATAGTCAGCTGGCCGAGTGAACCTGCTTTGCCTCTTACCTCGACGGAGGCCGGGCGCGCGGGCGTCGCGCCCTCGACGGGAATCGCTCCCATGAGGACCGCGCACATGAAGAGCAGCGCTGCCGGCCATCGAGCCATCGTGTCAAGCCTCTGCGGTTCGGTCATTCTACCAATCGCGGACAGGCGGGCAGGAGAAAGAAAACCGCCCTCCAGGGTCTCGGATCGGGCCCGGAGGGCGGCTCCCACAGCTCGGAAATGGTGGAGGCGGTGGGCATCGAACCCACGTCCGGAAATCCTCAGCAACAGGCATCTACATCCATAGCCGGTTCTCTTGTGCTCTCGCCACCCCTCCCTCCAACCGGCTGGTTGTCAGGGCGGCCAGCTCCTTGAAGATCTCGCCCCTTGCCCAAGAGCGGGACTTGGGGCCAGTCACCGGAATATGACGTCCGAACCCGGGCCCCGATGACTCGACCCGGAGGACGCTAGCGGGTGTTAGGCCGCCAGAGCTAGCTGAGTGTCGGCAGCTATAACCGTGCCCACAGTTTTACGAGGAGCGAGCACCTCGGGATGCCACCTGTGCGTCACTGATCCCCGTCGAAACCAGTCGCCCCCTTTCAGGCGCGTTGCCGCGCCCGTGATTCCTTGGCCATCTCGCGCTTCGCCTCGCGCTCGCGGAGGCTTGCGCGCTTGTCGTGGAGCTTCTTGCCGCGCGCCAGGCCCAGCTCGATCTTGGCGCGCCCTGCCTTGAAGTATAGACGAAGTGGGATGAGGGTCAACCCGCGCTCGGCGACCTTGCCCACGAGCCGCGCGATCTCGCGGCGGTGCAGGAGCAGCTTGCGCCGCCGCTCCGGGTCGTGGTTGGCGTCCGAGCCGTGGTGATAGGGACTGATATAGCAGCCGATCAGCCAGACCTCGTCGTTGTCGACGGCGGCATAGCAGTCCTTGAAGTTGACCTGGGACTCGCGCAGCGACTTGACCTCGGTGCCCCGCAGCACGAGCCCGGCCTCGAACGTCTCGAGGACCTCGTAGTGGTGAAAGGCCTTCCGGTTGGTGGCGACGACTTTGTCAGCGGCCATGGCTGGCGGGAGCCCGCGGGCCCCTTGACTTCACGGTCTCGCTCGGTATTCTAATGGCGCTCTCCGGGCCGAAGTGGCGGAATTGGCAGACGCGCATGATTCAGGGTCATGTGCCCGCAAGGGTGTGGGGGTTCGAGTCCCCCCTTCGGCACCACACTCAAATCAAGCACTTCCCTCTCGGCTAGTCTCTCGGCCAGTTTGCTGCTGTCACTACTTGCTGTCACTACTCTGGCGGTCTTCAGCATTTCCCCCTGGAGGAAGTCAGGCGACAGGTGTGCGTAACGCATGGTCATGGCCAATGTGCTATGTCCTAGAACCTTGCTCAGACTCTCCAGCCGCCCACCCGACATCATCCACTGGCTCGCGAAGGAGTGTCGGAGATCGTGAAAGCGGAAGTCCTCGACCTTCGCCTGCTCCACCGCGGTTTCAAAGGCCGCGCGGATGCTCGACGTGGGAAACACCCGGCCTTTATGCGGCTCGGGCATCTTGGAGAGGATCTCGTAGACCTTGTCGCGCATCGGCACCTCGCGGCGCTTGTAGTGGCGGCGTCTCCCGTTACTGACTCAACGGCAACGTGAACGTAAACGTCGATCCCTGCCCGAGCTGACTCTTCACCCAGATCCGTCCGCCGTGCAGCTCGACGAACTTGCGGCACAGCGCCAGACCCAGGCCCGTGCCCTCGGCCTTCTTCTCCGCCTTCCCGACCTGGCGGAACGCCTCGAACACCGCTTCCTGATCCTCCGGCGCGATGCCGATGCCGGTATCCGTCACCGAG
>DASYTI010000034.1 GCA_036002485.1 Candidatus Methylomirabilota bacterium
GGTCAGCGCGATCATGGTGAAGAGGTCGAAGTGCCGGACGAGGAGCCGGAAGGTCTCCTCGAGGATGTCCCGGCGCACCTAGTTGACCTTGGAGCCCGAGGGCACGTCCTTGTCGAGCGTGAGCAGCGAGACGGTGCCCTCGTGGGAGGCGGCCAGCACCATGCCGTTGGACTCGACGCCCATGAGGGTGGCGGGCTCGAGATTGGCGACGATGACCACCTTGCGGCCGACGAGCGCCTCGGGCTCGTACTGCTCGGCCACGCCCGCCACGAGGGTTCGCGTCTCCTCGCCGACCTTGACCGTGAGCTTGAGGAGCTTCCTGGACTTCGGCACGCGCTCGGCCGCCACCACCTCGGCCACGCGCAGCTCGACCTTGGCGAAGTCGGCGATGGGAATCTTCCCGGCGCTGCCCGGCGCCGTCCCTGACTTGGGCTCCTCAATCACCTTGACGTCTATTCTCGGGAAGAGGCCGGCCACCTTCTGAACGGACGCCCCGGCCGCGAGACCGCCCCAGGCGATGTCCTGAAGCCGTGGTGCGCCGCTTCCGATGCCGGCGCGGATCTTGGCGGCCCCCTCGGGCAGGAATGGATCGAGCAGGATGCCGAGACAGCGCAGGGACTCCCCGAGCGTCCACAGCACCGTGTCGAGCCGCTCGCGGTTGGCGGGGTCCTTGGCCAGCGTCCAGGGTGCCGTGGCATCCACATAGCGGTTCGCGAACCCGAGGAACTCCCAGATCGCGGCGAGCGCCCGCTGAAAGGCGAAGTCCTCCATGGCCGCATCCACGTCGGCCACCGCGCCCTCAAGCGCTCCGCGCAGCGCCACCTCCGGCTCGCCCGCCGCGCCGCGAGCGGGGATGCGCCCCGCGCCGAAGTTGACGATCATGGTCGTGGCGCGCGAGACGAAATTCCCGAGGTCATTGGCGAGGTCGGCATTGAGCCGGCCCACGAAGGCCTCCTCGCTGAAGCTGGCGTCCAGGCCGAAGTTCATCTCGCGCAGCAGGAAGTACCGGAACGCGTCGTGGCCGTACTTGTCCGTCAGCTGGAAAGCCTCGACGACATTGCCGATGGACTTCGACATCTTCCCGCCGCCTATCGTCCAGTAGCCGTGGACATTGAGGCGCTGGTAGAGCGGGATCCCGGCCGCCTTGAGCATGGTCGGCCAGTAGACACTATGAGCCCGGAGGATGTCCTTGCCGATCAGGTGCTCGGCATGCGGCCAGAGTTCTTTGTAGAGCGGGCCGTCGGGGTAGCCCACGGCCGAGATGTAGTTGAGGAGCGCGTCGAACCAGACATAGGTGACGTACTGGTCGTCGAAGGGCAGCGGGATACCCCACTGCAGCCGCGCCTTGGGCCGGCTGATCGAGAGATCCTGGAGCGGCTCGCGCAGGAAGCCCAGCACCTCGTTCCGATAGCGCTCGGGCTGGATGAAGCCGGGATGATCCTCGAGGTGCTTGATCAGCCAGTCCTGGTACTTGGACATCTTGAAGAAGTAGTTCTTCTCCTTGATGAAGATCAGGGGCGTCTGATGATCGGGGCACTTGCCGTCGACGATCTCCTTTTCGGTGTAGAAGCGCTCGCAGCCGTAGCAGTACCAGCCGCCGTACTCGCCAAAGTAGATCTCCCCGGCGTCGTAAAGCTTCTGGAGTATGGCCTGCACGACTGCTTTGTGGCGCGGCTCGGTGGTGCGGATGAAATCGTCATTGGTGATGCCGAGCCGCTGCCAGGTCTCCCGGAACATGGCGACGTAGGTGTCGGCGTGAACCTGGGGCAGCACCCCCGCTGCCGCGGCCGCCTGGGTCATCTTGTCGCCGTGCTCGTCGGTGCCGGTGAGGAAATAGACCCGGTCGCCACGCAGCCGGCGGTAGCGGCACATGGCGTCGGCCATGATGGTCGCCCCCGCATGCCCGAGATGCGGCCGCGCGTTGGGATAGTAGATCGGCGTCGTCAGATAGAACGTACGGTCGGCCATCCGTCGCTTACTTGGCGAGCCAGACGTTCCAGAAATAGAGGTACGGGCCGGGCTTGAAGCCGCGCACCTCCTTGCGCGTCACGTCGAGCTGAAAGTAGTCGCCGAACTTGATGCGCCCCACGTCCTCGTAGAAGATGGCCTGGATCTTCTCGATGATAACGCGGCGCTTCTTGGGATCGGTCTCGCGGGCCAGGTCGGCGAGGAGCTTCTCCTTCTCCTCGTGGCACCACCAGCCGGGCCAGTTGCACTGGATGCTCGTGGCGATGGCGGGATCGGGATTGAGCGAGAATCCCGTCGAGAAGATGTCGTAGAGCTCCGGCTTGCCGCGTCGCTGGACGAGGGTGGCCCAGTCCACCACCTGGAGATCGACCTTGAAGCCCGCGTCCTCCATCTGCTGCGAGGCTACCAGCGCGGTGTTGTACATCCACTCGTACTCCTTCGTCGTGATCCAGCGTACGGGCTGGCCCGTGTAGCCCGCCTCCTTCAAGAGCTGCCGCGCCTTGGCCTTGTTCTTCTGGTTGTAGCCCGTCACGCCCGTCTGCGAGTGCATCAGCCCTTGCTCGGGGTAGAAGAGCGCGCCGTCGAGCCGGTAGAAGGCCTTGTTGCCGATGGCCGCGGCGAGGATCGGCTCCATCTCGAGGGCAGCCTGGAAGGCCTGGCGGACCTTCCGGTTGGCCATCAGGCCGTCCTTGTGGTTGGGCACGGCGGTGATCCACCCATAGGGCTTGGCGATTTGCGGCTCGAGGGCGGGCTGACCCTTGACGCGATCGAACTGATCCTGCCGGAGCTGCTGGGCGAAGTGGTACTCGCCGGTCTCGGAACCGGCCAGCCGCACGGAGGCCTCGGGCACCGGAATGAAATAGATCTCGTCGATGTACGCCGTGCGCTTGCCGCCGTAGCCATTGGGCGCCTCGGAGCGCGCGGAGTATTCCTTGAAGCGCGCGAGCTTGACGTGCCGGTCGGGCTTGTGCTCGACGAAGCGGTAGGGGCCGGTGCCGATATACTCCTTGACGGGGGCGTCCCCGGCCGCGGCCAGCACCTCCTTGGGATAGATCGCGCCGCCGTTGTTCGGCGAGCCGAGCCCGAAGAGCAGCGAGCCAGAGGGCTCCTTGAGATAGATCACCACCGTGTACGGATCCTTGCCCTCGATCGCCTCCACGTTCTTCCACACCGCCTTGCCCGTGGTCGAGAGCTTGGCCCAGTGCTGGAGCGAGGGCACCACGTCGGCCGAGGTCATCTCCTTGCCGTTGTGGAACCGAACACCTTTGCGCAGCGAGATCGTGTAGCGTCGTCCGTTGTCGCCGATCACGTGCCCCTCGGCGAGCATGGGGACGGGGGTCAGGTTCTTGTCGTAAGTGTAGAGCATCTCGTACATGTGCCAGGTGATCTGCTGGGTGATCACGGCCGTCGTCGCGTGGAGGTCGAGCGTGGGCGCCTCGCCGATGAGGCCGGCTTTGAGCACGCCGCCCATGCGCGGCTGATCCTGCGCGGCAGCGGGCGCGGAGGCGGCCGTCAGGAGCGCGAGGGCCGCCACGGCAAGGAGTCTCGCCATCGTCAATACCTCTCTCAGCCTGGATTCTTCATGAAGGAGATTCTCTCATCGTACGGCCCCCTGATTTACTCAGCCCTCGCCTCGCGGCTGCGCCGCTCAACTCGAACTGCGGCCCGCTCCCCCGCGACGGGGGAGAGGGATGACAACACTCTCGCCACGCTGCTCTCTTCATTCTCATCCCTCTCCCCCCGTGGGGGAGAGGGCCGCAGTTCGAGCTGAGACGCTCGCCTCGAGCGACGAGGCGAGGGCTGATTTGGTGAGGGGGTCAGGTGTTCGCGCATGATCCAGGTCAGAGCGGCTGGATGTGCGGGCGCCCTTCCCACGTCAGCGCCTCCAGCGGCACCTCGGCCTCGGTGCCGTCCTGGAACCCCACAACCACGGCCTGCTTCAGCACGCGCAGCGAGCGAACCTTGCCCGTCATGCATCCCTGCCCGCCGCAATCGGCCTGACAGGCGGTGCCCACCTTGGGCAGGTGCTTGCGCAGCTGCTCGTAGGTCGAAAACTCGTAGAGCAGGCAGCACTTGAGCCGCCCGCAATTGCCCAGCAACCGGTTGTCCGTGAGCGGCATGTCCTGGCCCTTGGCCATCTTCACGGAGATTGGTTCGAACTTCTTGAGGTACGACGAGCAGCAGAGCTGGCGCCCGCACGGGCCAATCCCGTCCATGAGCTTGGTCGTGTCGCGCGCGCCGATCTGGCGCATCTCGATGCGCGAGTGGAACTCGTGGGCGAGGTCGCGCACGAGGTCGCGGAAATCCACCCGCTCCTCGGCATTGAAGAGCACGGTGACCCGGCGGTGACGAGCATCGATCTCCACGTCCACCACCTTGAGCGTGAGCCCCCGCCCGCGCGCCCGGCGCCGGCACGTCTCGGCGTGCTCGAGCTCGAGGGCCCGCCGGTCGCGCCACTCGCGGATCTCGGCATCGCTGGCGCGTCGGAGCACGTGACGGTAGAGGCGACCACGCTTGAACTCGGGGAGGAGCCGCTTGGGCCGGCGCACCTCGCCGATCCCCGTCCCCTGCCCGGTCTCGACGGCCACCACATCGCCCACGCGCAGATCCACGTCGGTGGTCAGGTAGTCCTCGGCCTGGAGGGGCTCGCGCAGCCTTATGCCGATGAGGTACTGCGGCTCGGCCTCCGCGGTGTCAGCCGAGGTCGTCACTGTCTCGGTCGTATCGCTCATATCTTTACGCCGCCTTGTCTATGGATTTCGCTCGCCTCGGACGGTGGGGCCCCAGCCCCACGACGTCCTGCAGCTCGCACTTCTTGGAGTCGGCTCAGCAATACCTCGACGCTGAGCCGCGGGGAGACATTACCCTGGATGGCCTGCCAGGCCTCGCGACAGGCGCGAAGCCCGGCCACGACCTCGTCGAGCGTGCGACGAGAACCGTCTGGTTTCTCGATTTCGCCCGCCTGTGCGCAGAGGAGATCGCGATACCACAGCCAGCACGTCTCGACCATGCTCTCCGCGGCCTCGCGATCGCGTCCGATGGCTTCGCCGATCTGCAGCACCGCGCCGGCCCCACTGCTCTGTACCTGCCCGAGCCATTGGAGCGCCCGCTCATGCTCCGGGCCATCGCCGCGCGGCAAGAGCGCGACCGCGCCCTCCGGCACCATGGGCCGGAAGCGAACGATCTGGCAGCGTGAGAGCACGGTGGCGGGGAGCGCGCGGAGCTGGCTCAGGATGAGTATGATCACCGTGCGGGCCGGCGGCTCCTCGAGCGTCTTCAGAAAGGCCTGGGGCGCCGCGCCGGTCATCGTCTCCGCCTGGTCGACGATGAAGACCTTCCACGGCGCCTCCGCCGGCCGCAGCGACGCCATCCGGCCGAGCTCACGGATATTCTCCACGCGGATTGCCTCCGTGCCCTTGGGATTGCTCTGGGGCGGCGTGGGCTCGATCACCCGCACGTCGGGATGCGCTCCGCGCGCGATCCGCCCTGCCCCGGCGGCACCCACGAGCGCCTCGGCGAAAGCGAGCGCTGTGGCCTTGCGGCCCACGCCCTCCGGGCCGATGAAGGCATACGCGTGGGCCACGCGGTCCGTCTCGATGGCGCGCCGAAGGAGCGCCACGGCCTCCTCGTGCCCGCGGATCGACTCAAGCCCCACGGCTGGACCCTCGTCGCTCCAGGCGCTCCTCGACCGCGCGCGCGATGTCGGCGTGCAGGACGGCGGCGTCCCGCGACGCGTCGAATACTCGCACGCGGTTCTTCTCGGCGCGCGCGATCTCGAGATAGCCTTCGCGCACGCGCCGGTGAAACGCCAGGTCCAACTTCTCGAAGGCGTCGAGGGGCCTGCTGCCGATGCGCGACATGCCCGCGGCGGGGTCGAGGTCGAGGAGCAGGGTGAGGTCCGGCGTGATGCCGCCCGTGGCGAGGGCATTGAGATCGCGAATGGTCTCGAGGTCCATGCCGCCGCCCCAGCCCTGATAGGCTAGCGTGGCATCGGCGTAGCGGTCCGAGACGACGACGGCGCCGCGCTGGAGCGCCGGTCGGATGATCTCGGCGACGTGCTGCTGGCGCGCCGCCATGAAGAGGAAGGTCTGCGTCAGCGGCGTCGGCGGCGCGGCCTCCCGCTCGAAGAGCCCGCGAATGGCGGAGCCCAGACGGGTACCGTCAGGCTCGCTGGTCAGCACCACTTCGAAGCCGCGCGCATGAAGCCACTGGCCGAGCCGCTCGCACTGGGTGGTCTTTCCGGAGCCTTCCACGCCCTCGACAGTGATGAGGACGCCACGCATGACGTAACTCTAACACATTGAAAAGGCGAGGGTCTCTCGACTTTGTCGCACGCGTGTGATACGAGTAGGACGCCGTCACTGTAACCGCACGGAGCGCCCCGCTCGCAGATCGGAGGACGTCATGGAAATCCAAGAGCTACTCCAGGGCCGCGTGGCCCGCTTCGTCGACCGCGTCGCCGACTGGGACGCCTTCGCGGACGCGCGCACGGAGGGCTTCCGCCGCGCTCAGCACCGCTTCATCGGGGTGGGCGCCTCCGGCAAGAGCGATGCGAAAGCGATTCCCGCCGATCACTTCACGCTCTCCATCATGTTCGTGCCGCCCGGCCAGGGCAACGCCGCGCACACGCACCCGGTCGAGGAGGCCTTCTTCATCCTCGAGGGCAAGGTCAAGGTCTTCCTCGAGGACGGCCAGGGTGCCCGCGCCGAGACGGTGCTGAGCAAGTGGGACTGCATCTCCTGCCCCGCCGACGTCCGGCATGGCTTCGAGAATGTCGGGCTGGAGGGCGCCTACCTGCAAGTCATGCTAGGCGCCGGACAGCCCGGGCTCATGGACTACGCGGATCCGGAGCTCGCGAAGAACCGCGACGCGCATCTCAGGCCCACTCGCGTCTGAGCCCTCCCCTGGAATCCGGCCAGAAGCTCGTCGGAGCCTCGATCCGGCGCAAGGAGGACGCCCGCCTCCTGCGCGGTCTCGGCCGCTACACGGACGACCACACGCTGCCCGGCATGCTGTGGCTCGGCATCGTCCGCAGCCCTCATGCCCACGCCCGCATCGTGAAGATCGACGGGCGCGAGGCCTCGAGGCTGCCCGGCGTGGTGGCCGTGCTCACCCGGGAGGACTTGCCCGAGCTGGGCGGCTCCGTGCCTCCGCTGGTCCCCGCGCCGACCTTCCCTCCCTATCACCACCCAGTGCTCGCTTCGGCCATGGTCAAGCACGTGGGCGAGGCGGTGGCGGTCGTGGCGGCCGAGACGGCCTATGTCGCCGCCGATGCCGTCGAGCGGGTCGTTGTCGAATACGAGCCGATGGCCGCCGCCGTCTCTCCCGAGGCCGCGCTCGCTTCCGAGGCGCCCAAGGTCCACGACGACTGGCCGGGCAATCTCGCCGGCATCTCCGAGACGCACACGGGCGATGCCAAGGCCGGATTCGCCAGAGCCGACATCATGGTCGAGATGCGGCTCCACTACCCTCGCGTCGGCGGCACGCCCATCGAGACTCGCGGGGTGCTCGCCTCTCACGATGCCGCCACCGGCCTCCTCACCACCTGGTGCTCGACCCAGGTGCCCTTCGGGGTGCGGAGCGGCATCGCGGCCGTGCTCGGCATGGCAGAGGAGCACGTGCGTGTCATCGCGCCGGACGTGGGCGGGGGATTCGGCATCAAGGGTCACGTCTATCCCGAGGACATCCTGGTGCCCGCCGTCGCGCGCCGGCTCGGCCGTCCCGTCAAATGGATCGAGACACGGCGCGAGCATTTCCTCACCGCCGCGGCCGACCGCGACCAGGAGCACCAGGCGCGCCTCGGCCTCACGCGCGACGGCGCCATCGTGGCGCTCGAGACCGACTTCACCCGCGATCACGGCGCGCACACGCCCCTCGGCGAGGCGATCGCGTACAACACCATGAACCATCTGGTGGGGCCGTATCGCGTCCCTCACTTCAAGGGCGTGGGGCGCAACGTGGTCACCCACAAGACCTTCCTCGCCGCCTATCGCGGCGCGGGACGGCCGGAAGCCAACTTCGTCCTCGACCGTCTGCTCGACCGGGGCGCGCGCGCCGTCGGCATGGATGCGGCCGAGCTCCGCCGCAAGAATCTCATCCGGATGGAAGAGATGCCGTGGCGGACGGGCCTCGTCTACCGCGACGGGGTGCCCATCGCCTATGATCCGGCGGACTACGTCAAGATCTTTGATCTCGCCCTCGAGCGTCTGGGCTACGCGGGCTGGCGCGCCGAGCAGGCCACGCGGCGAGGCTCGTCGCGCCCCATCGGGCTCGGCGTCTCCGCGTACATGGAGGGCACGGGCATCGGTCCCTTCGAGGGCGCCAACGTGCGCGTGGATCCCAACGGCACCGTCTTCGTGGACATCGGCGTCTCCTCCCAGGGCCAGGCCCACGAGACGACCCTGGCCCAGCTTGCCGCCGACGCACTCGGCGTGCCCATCGAGCAGGTCGTGATCCGCGGCGGCGACACCCAGCTCCTGGGCTACGGCATGGGCACCATCGC
>DASYTI010000035.1 GCA_036002485.1 Candidatus Methylomirabilota bacterium
CTCGCTAGGCCAGCAACATTCTCGTCAGCAGTGCGACAACTACCGCGGTCGCGAAGGCCATCCAGTCCCTCATGGGCTGTCCCTCCCTCATCTCCACTATCCTCGACGACGCCGACTCGCCTCTCCGGCGAGGAAGCCGTGAAAATTGCATTCGTCGAGCCAAAAACGGGATTGCTGGAAGAACAGCGCCTTGCCCCTCATTGCAGGCTGCTCGATTTCGGAACTGTAAGCTTTTCCGACTCGGGCCCCGGAAAGGACGGGGCCGTGGCGGACGGAAAACTCTTGCCAATGGGGGCGTCCGGCGTCACTCTTCGGCGCATGATGATTCGCCGAATCGGTCGCGCGTGGGCACGATGATCGCTCGGGTGATGATCGTCACGCCCCGCTACGATCGCGAGTTCCGGCAGCTGATGGAGCGCGCGGTCGCCGGAGAGCCGACGGTTAGCGTCATCGAGGACAGACGCGTCGGTCAGCGCCGCAAGCGCGTGACGATGCGGACGGGCAGCGACCGCCGCAAGGGCGATCGCCGTGGCCGCCAGAGGCCCGAGGCGGGCACCATCGTCGTGTTCCGTGAGGCCACCGGCGCCCTACCTGTCTCGGTGTCCGCCACTTCCAAGAGCTGAGCCCGCTGAAGATCGATTACGCATCGAGACTCCCCCTGATTTACTCAGCCCTCGCCTCGCGGCGGCGCCGCTCAGCTCGAACTACGGCCCTCTCCCCCATTGGGGGAGAGGGTTTCGAAACGTCACCGGTAGAGGTCGATGAGCTCCTGGAGCGCGGCCATCTGGTTGCCGCGCGTCGATGACGGCACCACGATCAATGTCTTGACGCCCGCGGCCCGCCACGCCTCGATGCCCTCGCGCACCTCGGCCGCGCTGCCGTAGAGGGTGACCTGCGAGAGCCAGCGCTCCGACATGAGGCGGGGAATGCTCTCCTCCTCGCCGCTCGCGATGGCCTTGCGGATGGCCAGCATCTCGTCCTCGAAGCCGGCCTCGATCCAGTAGTTCTGATAGTTGGGAAGCTTGACGTAGCCGGTGAGCGTGCGCCGATTGACGGCGGCGGCGGCCGCGCGATCAGCGTCGATGCAGGTCGGAATCATGTTGCCGATGAAGAAGTCCGGGTCCTGTCTCGCGGGGGCGGGCAGATGAGCGAGCGAGGCGGCCATGTGTGAGCGGGCCGCATTGGCCCACACCGCGCCCTGGGCGATCTCGCCGGCCAGGGCGACCATCTTCTGCCGGAGGGTGGCCAGCACGATGGGCGGGAGCGCCCCCGTCTGCGTGCCGCCCGCGCGAAGCTCGCCCACGAATCGCCGCATGTCCTCCAGCGGCGTGCCCGGCTTTACGTTGAGCCGCTCCAGGGTCGGGCCATGGCTGACGCCGATGCCGAAGCGGAACCGGCCCCCCGAAAGCTCGTGGATGAGGGCGGCCGTCTGGGCATAGTCGCGGGGATGCCGGGCATAGATGTTGGCGATGGTGGTCCCGAACTTTATGTCCCGGGTCTGGAGGGCGATCGCTTCGCACAAGCCCAGGCCGTCGCCGAAGCTCGGACAGTAGAGGCCCGCGAAACCTTCCTGCTCGAGACGCCGGGCGATCTCCAGGGTGGCTTTCCGCCGCCCCGGCACGGCGGCGAGGCTCACCGCCGGCTTCTCGGTCATGCCCACGGCACCGTGCTGCCCCATCGGTTCCACGAGGTGGTCTCCGAGACGGGCTTGCGCCGGCTCGGGCCGTACTTGACGGCCGGATAGCCCAAGGGGATGCAGAAGTGAAAGACCATCTCCTTGGGGATGCCCAAGAGCGCGCGGAAGCGTTCCATCACCGTGGCGTGGAGCGTGGTGGGGAGCGAGCCGATCCCCAGCCCATGGGCGGCCAGCATCAGGTTCTGGCAGGCGGGGATGACCGAGTTGGCGCCGCCCGGGGGCGCCGCGAACGCGAAGACCACGCACGGGACATCCTTCATCGCGTCGGCCAGCTCCATGGCCGCGCGATAGTTCGTCTCTCCCGGCGGGACGTCCTGTGGCCCGCTCCAGCCCTGGTCGTCGCGGCGCTTGGCCCACCAGGCCTCGCGGTACAGAGCGCCGAATTCGCGGATCCGCTGGCGATCGGTGACGACGAGGAAGCGCGCCACCTGGTGATTGCCGCCATTGGGCGCCTTGACCGCCGCCTCGAGGAGGAGGCGAAGATCCTCGACGGGGATGGGGTCGGGCCTGAGCTTCCTGATCGAGCGCTGCGTGAAGAGGGCTTCGCCGAGCGGCATGGTCAACCGATCTGCATTCATACAGGTAGCCCCTTCATGGTGTGGGTGCGGTGAGCCTGCCGTGCGTTCGCTGCCGTCCTTGCCGATCGAGTGGGTCGGGTACAGCTGTCGAACATAGCCGCGAGAGGGAATCTGCGCAACAGGACCCCCTCATCTGATCCAGACGAGGCTGTTTTGACTCTCGCCCCTCACCCTGCCCTCTCCCCAGAGGGGAGAGGGATTCACAAGACGCTTAGGGGGACTGGAGAGCCTGGCGAACGACCTGCTGGAGCTCGGCGAGATTGAAGGGCTTGCGCAGTAAGGGCAGACCGCGCTCGTCGAGAAAACGATGCTGCTCGGACGTTCCCGCGCTCCCCGTCAGGAAGATGATCCTCGTCGGCGGGTGTTCTTTACCTTCGGTCAGCGCGCGATAGAGGCCGACCCCATCGAGCTGCGGCATGTGGAGATCGCTCAGGATCAGATCGAAGCGGGCGTGACGGATTTTCTCGAGAGCGGCCACGCCGTTCTCCGCGCTGTCGAGCTCATAGCCCTCGACGTCGAGCGTGTCCATGATGAGGCGAATGAGCAGAGGATCATCGTCGACGACCAGGATTCGAGCGGGGGCGCCCGAGGCGGAAGACGGCGCTTGGTTATTGGGCATAGGGTATGTCTCGACCTCTTGGGGAGCAAGCGACGGGCCAGTTTTATCCGATCATGAAATCGGCCACTTGCCGGGTCGCGGAGATCGGGAGCCATCTGAGAATTGTCACCGATACGCCGAAACAAGGAGGAGGGCAAACGCATCGCGCCCAGGATCTTGGAGGTCAGACGTGAACGGATGCTTCTGAGCAATGGGATGGAGTAATGTTAGGCGCGTGACGGCGGGGCTGGAAGAGCTCGTGGGCGAGAGCACGGCCATCCAGGCGGTGCGTGAGAATGTGCAGCGGCTGCTCGCGCGTCCTCAGGCCGGCCGCAAGATGCCGGCCGTCCTCATCCAGGGCGAGACGGGAACGGGCAAGGGCCTGGTGGCCCGCCTCCTTCACCGGCTTGGTCCGCGCGCGGGCGGCCCCTTCGTGGACGTCAACTGTGCCGCGATCCCCGAAGGCCTGATCGAGGCCGAGCTCTTCGGCTTCGAGCGCGGAGCCTTCACCGATGCCCGACGGGCGAAGCCCGGGCTCTTCCAGGCCGCCCACCGCGGCACGATCTTCCTCGACGAGATCGGCCTGCTCCCGCTCGCCCTCCAGGCCAAGCTCCTCAAGGTGCTCGAAGAGCAGACGGTGCGTCGCCTGGGGAGCACCACGAATGAGCCGGTCGATGCGTGGATCATCAGCGCCACCAATGCCGACCTGAAGGCCGCCATTCTCGAACGAGTCTTCCGCGAAGATCTCTACCACCGGCTGGCCGTGCTGACCGTGTCGCTGCCCGCCCTCCGCGAGCGCGGCTCCGACGTGCTCGTGCTCGCCGAGCGCTTCCTGGCCCGCGCCTGCGACGACTACGGGCTGCCGGCCAAGAAATTCTCGCCGGAGGCCGAAGGGCGGCTCCTCCGCTATCCCTGGCCCGGCAATGTCCGCGAGCTGGCCAATGTGGCCGAGCGTGTCGCGCTGCTCGCGGAGGCGCAAGTCGTGAGCGCCGATATGCTCGAGCTGCCGGAGGCGGCGCCCGCCACTCCGGGGAGCGCGCTCATGCCGTCGGCCTCGAGACCGTCGCTCCAGGACGCGATGCGGGAGCACTTGCACGCGGCCCTGACCCGGACGGGCTGGAACATCTCGCGCACGGCGATCATGCTGGGCATCTCGCGCAATACCCTGCGCGCGCGTATCCGGAAGTACGGTCTCCGTGGCGAGGTGGACACGGCCGTCGTGGAGGCTCCCGAGCGCGGAGCCCCCGTACCCGCCCCCGAGCCATTCCGTCAGGCTCCCGCGCCCGTCCCCGCACCCACGCGCATCCGCTGGGAGCGCCGGCGCATCACCCTGCTGCGCGCCGAGCTCATCCCGAACGCCCAGAGCGAGGACCCCTCGAGCCAGAGTCGGGAGCTCGAGGTCCTGATGAACAAGGTGCGCGGCTTTGGCGGGCACATCGACGAGCTGAGCCAGAGCGGCATCGCGGCCGTCTTCGGCCTGGAGCCGGCGGAGGACGCGCCCCAGCGCGCGGCGCATGCGGCGCTGACCATCGGCAAGGCCCTCGAGCGGCTGCAGGCGGAGCTCGGCGCGGTCTCCCGCGTGAAGCTGGCCATTCACACGAGCCCGTTCCTGGTGACCCGGCTGAGCGGGGCCGCCACCATGGATGCCGAGACCAGGCAGCGGGCCTGGGCGGCCGTCAAGGCGCTGCTGGATCCGGCCCCGCCCGGCGCCATCGTCGTGAGCGGGGCGGCCCGACCATTTCTCGACCGGCGATTCAACCTCGAACGAATGGACTTCGAACTTGAACCAGCGGGGAAGGCGTACCGGCTCATCGCGCTCGCCCCGCACGCTCTCGGCCCCTCGGGACAGATGACCGCCTTCGTGGGCCGGAGCCAGGAGCTCCAGGTCTTGCAGAGCCGGCTCGCGGCCGCGGTGGGAGGGCAGGGGCAGCTCGTGAGCATCGCGGGCGATGCGGGCATCGGAAAGTCGCGGCTGCTCTTTGAGTTCCGCCGGTGGGCGGCCGGGCAAGGGGTGGGCTATCTCGAAGGGCATTGTGTCTCGTACGGCAGCACCATCCCCTACTCGCCGGTCATCGATCTCATCCGGCAGGGCTTCGCCATCACCGATGCGGATGGACCGGCGGCGGTCGCCGAGAAGATCCGGTCGGGGCTCGGAGTCCTGGGGTTGGCCCGCGACGAGTGGCTGCCGTACTTGCTCAATCTCCTGGGCTTCAAGGAAGGGACGAGGCAGCTGGAGAGCCTCAGTCCCGAGGCGGTGAAGACGCGGACCTTCGAGGCGCTCCGGCAGATCACGCTGCGCGCGAACCAGAATCGCCCGCTGATCATCGCGGTGGAAGACC
This sequence comes from Candidatus Methylomirabilota bacterium, assembly GCA_036002485.1. Taxonomy (NCBI): domain Bacteria; phylum Methylomirabilota (SeqCode); species Candidatus Methylomirabilota bacterium. The sequence continues at coordinate 5,212 of DASYTI010000035.1, forward strand.
TGCACTGGATCGATCGGACCTCGGAGGAACTGTTCGCGTCTCTTGCCGAGAGTCTCCCCGGGGCGCCCGTGCTCCTCGTCACCACGTACCGCTCCGGGTATGGCCCGCCCTGGATCGGCAAGTCCTATGCGACCCAGATCGCCCTGGCCCCCCTGTCGTCCGAGGAGAGCCTGACCCTCGCCCAGTCCATCGTGCCCGCGGCGCCGCTCCCGGAGCCGCTGGCCCGGGTCATCCTGAACCGGGCCGAGGGCAATCCGTTCTTCCTCGAGGAGCTGACTCGCGCGGTCACCGAGCGCAGCGATCTCCGCGTCGACCAGGCCGTGCCGGACACCGTGCAGGGGGTGCTCATGGCGCGGATCGAGCGGCTGGGCGAGGAGCCCCGGCGTCTGCTCCAGACCGCCTCGGTCCTTGGGCGCGTCGCGCCGCTGAGAACGCTCGAGATCATCTGGGGCGATGCCGCCGACCTGGGCCTGCATCTGCGCGAGCTGGAGCGTCTCGAGTTCCTCTACGAGCAGCGCGCCGGTGAGGGCACGGACTTTGTCTTCAAGCACGCCCTCACCCAGGAAGTAGCCTACGAGAGCCTACTCGAGGCTCAGCGTCGGGAGCTCCACGCCGCGGCTGGCCACGCCATCGAGCGGCTGCACGCCGATCGGCTCGAAGATGTCTACGATCGACTGGCCTATCACTTCGCCCGGACGGCCGAGACGGCCAAGGCCGTCGACTACTTGACGCGCTTCGCCGACAAGGCCGCCTCTCGTCATGCCTACGTGGAGGCGATCGCGGCGCTGGAGGAGGCTCGCGCGCGAGTGTCCGAGCTCCCGGCCGAGGTGCAGGACCGGCTGGCCCTGGCCCTCGTTCTGCGCCAGAGCGGCTCGCTGCTCTACCTGGGCCGCTTCCGGGAGATCCTCGACCTCCTCCTGGGCCACGAGGAGCGGCTCAACCGGCTGGCCGATCCGCGCCTCACGGGTCTCTTTCACTTCCAGGCCGGACTGGTCTGGAGCTTCATGGGCGACAACGAGCGCTCCGAAGCGCATGCGCGCAAGGCTCTCGAGGCCTCCCGGCAATCGGGGGACGAGGCGACCCTGGGCAAGGCCCACTACGTCCTGGCCCTCGATGGCGTCTGGTGGGGTCGGCCTCAGGAGGTCATCACCCACGGGTCCATGGCCGTCGAGCTGCTCGAGCGCACGGGCGAGCGGTACTGGCTGGGACTCACCCACTGCATCCTCGGACTCAACTACGCCCTCATCGGGCAGTTCGACACGGCGCTGACCGAGCAAGCGAAGTGCGGGGCTATCGGCCTCGCCATGGGGGGCTCGCGGCTTCAGAACTATGCGGGCTGGGCGACCGGGGCCATCCGCGCCTTCATGGGTGAGGCCGGGCTGGGGATCGAAGCCTGCCGCCAGAGCCTCGAGGGCTCGCCGGATCCTTTCAACACGGCCGACGCTCTCGGCTTTCTCGGCTATTCCTATCTCGAAAACGGCCAGCCCGATCAAGGCATCGGACATCTGGATCAGGCCATCGCGATGTTCGCGCGGTTCCGCCACCGGCACTTCCAGTGCCTGTTCACGGCGTATCTGACCGAGGCTCTCTTCCTGACCGGCGACCTCGCCCGCGCACGCCGGGTGGCCGCCGAAGGACTCGCCCTCGCCACCGAGGCGAAGTTTCACTTCGGAACGGCCCTCGTCCGCCGTCAGCTCGGGCGCCTCGCTCAGGCCGACGGATCGCCCACCGATGCCTCGAGGCTCCTCGGCGAGGCCCGCGAGCTCTTCGCCTCGATCGAGGCGCAGCACGAAGTGGGCCGCACCGAGCTGGCCCTGGCCGAGCTCGCCCACGCCCAGGCCGACCAGGAGGCGGCGAGAACGCACCTCGCGCGGGCGCACGCGCTCTTCGCGCGGCTCGGGCTGCCCCGCTATATCGGGCGCACGGAGCGCCTCGCCGCGGGCTGGGGTGTGCCGCTGGCCGCCCCATGATGGCCGAAGGGTACGACTACGACGCGGTGGTGATCGGCTCGGGCTTCGGGGGAGCGGTGACGGGATGCCGTCTCGCCCAAGCCGGCTATGGGGTCGTGATCCTCGAGCGAGGTCACCGGTGGGGCCCGCGCAAAGGCTATCGCAACGAGGGCAGCCGGACGGGAGATCAGCCGGACGCAGACGTGATGGCCTACCCGCGCACGAGCCGGGATCCGTGGCTCTGGGACCACGAGCATCCGGAGCGCACGCGGGGCTGGGTGGACTTCCGGCAGTTCCCTCACATGCGCGTCATCCAGGGCGCCGGCGTGGGCGGCGGCTCGCTCATCTACGCCAATGTGTCCATCGATGCGAACCCGGAATCGTTTGCCCGGGGCTGGCCCGAGCAGATCACCTTCGAGAAGCTCGCGCCCTACTACGCGCGGGTGGGCGAGATGCTCGAGCTCGGCCGCGTGCCGGAGAGACAGAGGTCCGAGCGCGTCAGCCTGATGCGCGACGCGGCGCACGCCAATGGCTGGGGCGAGCGCTTTCACGCGGTTGACGTGGCCGTCCGCTTCGATCCGGAGATGACCTATGACTCCTCGCAAAGACCCGATCCCGCGAAGTTCCTGCGCGAGCGGAACCGTCATGGCGCCTGGCAGGGCTCGTGCGCCCATCTCGCCAACTGCGACATCGGCTGCGATGTGGGAGCCAAGAACACGCTCGACAAGAACTATCTCTTCGTGGCCGAGCGAGAGCGCGCCCAGATCAGGCCGCTCCACCTGGTGCGCTCCATCGAAGTATTCGGAGCCGGCTACCGTGTCCACTTCGACCGTATCGTCGAGGACCGATTCGAGCCGGGCAGCGTGACCGGCCGTCTCGTCATCGTGGCGGCGGGCTCGCTGGGCTCGACCGAGCTTCTCCTCCGCTGCCGGGACCAGTACCGCACGCTTCCCCGGCTGAGCCGTGTCCTCGGCCAGGGCTGGAGCAGCAATGGCGACTTCCTCACGCCCGCCCTGCACTTTGGCCGGCCCCTGCTTTACCCAGGCCGGGGCATCACGATCGCGGGCTCCATCAACTTCCTCGACGGTCGCCCGGATGATCCCGCCCCGCCCCAGGAAAAGCCCAAGTTCCTGATCGAGGACGGGGGCTTCCCCTATCAGGTGGCGGGCGCCCTCATCCGCCACCTCGCCATGAACCGCGGTCATGACGTGCGCCTGCGCCACCGTGTCCTCCACCTCGGACTCAAGATCGCCGCCCGTCTCTATGATTTCGTGCACTGGGTGACGCGGCGTTCCGCCTTGCGGTTCCTGCGGCCGTTGTTCGAGCACGCGGATCCGATCAATCACCTCATGCCGTGGTTCGCGCAGGGTCAGGACAAGGCGGACGGCACCCTGTCCATTCGGCACGGCGAGCTACATCTGGACTGGCCCTACGAGCACTCGAAGCCCGTGATCGACGCGATCTACGAGACCCACCGCCGACTCGCCCGCTCCACGGGAGGGTGGGTTCTGCCGCCCATCACCTGGACCTGGTTTCACTCGCTCATCACTCCGCACCCGCTCGGAGGCTGCAACATGGGAACCGATGCGGAGACTGGCGTCGTCGATCACACGGGCGAGGTGTTCGAATACCGCGGGCTCTACGTCGCCGACGGTGCCATCGTGCCGGAGGCGCTCGGACTCAACCCGTCCAAGACCATCGCCGCCCTCGCCGAGCGCATCGCGGAGCACATCATCCGCGACCATCCCCCCGGTCCTCGGTAGGGAGCGGGGAAGACATGGCGATCGGCGGCCTTCCCTACGAGATGGCGGTGCTGGGTGACTCGGTGCTCTGGGGCTCGGGCTTGTCCGAGGACGACAAGTGCTGGAGCCTGGTGCGCCGGTGGGTCGAGCAAAGGCTGGGCCGACCGGTCCATGTCCAGGTCCTGGCGCATTCGCTGGCGGGAATCGCCCCCGATGCGGCCAAGGACCCGGACTCGCCCGCGTGGGGGGAGATTCGCTTCCGCCACCCCTCGATCACCTACCAGGTGCTCTCGGATCCGCGCATGAAGGCTCCCGCTCCGCCCTCCATCGACCTCGTGCTCGTGGACGGGGGGATCAATGATCTGGGCCCCCTGAATCTTTTTTTCCCATGGCACTCGCCGCGCTGGGTGCGGGAGGAGGCCGCCGAGCATTGCGGCCGGAAGATGAAGAACCTGCTCCTCCCTCTGCTCGACACCTTCACGAAGGCCCGCGTGGTCGTCACCGGCTACTACCCGCTCGTGTCGGGTCAGACCTGGTTCGTTCGCGCCCTCGCGCCGGTGCCGAGGCTCCGGACTCGGCTCGTCGATCTTTCGGCAGAGTGGCGTCGAGCATCCGAGGAGTGGCTGCAGTGGGCCGTCCACCAGGCCAACCTGCACGTCTCCGCGAGCCCGGTGCCCCGGGTGCTCTACGCCAACGCGGACTTCCGCCCCGAGAATTGCTACGGCGCTCCCGACACGTACCTCTGGACACTGAAGGAGGCCTTCACCGACTGGAGCGCCGTGGGAAGACGGCGACGCTGCGAGTGCATCCGGCAGAAGCCGTGGGATCCCATCTGTCCCATCGACATGGCCTTCCATCCGAACCCCAAGGGCGCCCGCGCCTATGCGGCGAGCGTCACGAAGATTCTCGAGCCCGTCCTGCCCGCCGCCCGCTGACCACGTCGTGGCCCTCTTCGCGAGACAACGCCACCCTCACCCAACCCTCTCCCTCGGAGAGGGAGAGGGATTCATTTTGAGTAGATCAGGGGGCGGCCTGAATGGGCTACATGCATAGTCCAGGCTAGGGGCTCAGCTTTTCCCATGGTCTCCCTTCCAGGGTTTCGTGATCAGCCGGGCCCCACGATGCCAGGTGACATAGGCCCAGGCCCACTCGAAGAGCACCAGGAAGCGATTGCGGAAGCCGATGAGAAACATGATGTGGACGAAGAGCCAGGCGAGCCAGGCCACGAGCCCCGAGAGCTTGAGCGGGCCTATCACGGCCACGGCCGCCGCTCTCCCGATGGTCGCCATGGTGCCCCGGTCGCGATACCGGAAGGCTCGAGTCGGCCGGCCCTCGAGCCTCTCAAGCACGTTGGCGGCCGTCGCGCGCCCTTCCTGTATCGCCACGGGAGCGAGACCGGGCAGCGGTCCGCCCGCCTCTTCCACGAGCGCACACATGTCGCCGATGGCGAAGGCCTCGGGGTGGCCGGGGATCGAGAGATCGCGATCGACGAGGACGCGTCCGGACCGGTCGAGGGGCACCCCGAGGGTGCGGGCCAGCGGAGTGGCGGCCACCCCGGCCGCCCAGAGCACGGTGCGGGCGCGGATCTGCTCGCCGCCGATCCACACCGCGTCCGGGGTCACCCGAGCGACGACGGCGTGGGTGCGCACTTCGACGCCGATCTTTCGGAGCGCCTCCTCCGCGCGCAGTGAGAGCGTCTCGGGAAAGGCGCTCAGGATGCGCGGGCCGCCTTCCAGCAGGATGATGTGCGCCTTGGTCGGATCGATGAGGCGGAAGTCCCGGGCGATGGTCTCGCGGGAGATCTCGGCGAGTGCGCCCGCCAGCTCGACGCCCGTCGGGCCGCCCCCGATGACGACGAAGGTGAGGAGGGCGTGCTGCTCCGCCCCGTCCTCTTCGCGCTCGGCGGCCTCGTAGGCCAGGAGCACGCGCCGGCGGATCTCCAGGGCATCCTCGAGAGTCTTGAGGCCGGGGGCCAGCCTTTCCCACTCGTCATGGCCGAAGTAGGAGTGGCTGGCTCCCGCGGCAAGGATGAGGGCGTCATAGCTCATGTGCCCTCGATCGAGGTCGAGGCGACGGCTGGCCAGGTCCACCTTCTCCACCTCGGCGAGGAGCACGGTAATGTTGGTCGCGCGGCGCAGGATGGAGCGGAGCGGGGTGGCGATATCGGCGGCGCTCAGGGCGGCGGTGGCGACCTGGTAGAGAAGCGGCTGGAAGAGATGATAGTTGCGCCGGTCGAGCAGGGTCACGCGGACGGGGCGGTTGGCCAGGGCCCGAGCGGCGTAGAGTCCGCCAAAGCCACCCCCCACGATCACGACGTGCGGAGGCGTGGTCGCTCCAGGCATGCGCGTATGGTGTGGGCCAGACGCTCGAGCTGTCAAACGCTCGAGGCGGGCGCGGGGAGGCCGAGGCGGCGCGCCGATATCGGTCGGCGCTTAGCGGGGGCCGATCGTGGCGAAGTCCCTCGCCTGGACTATTCGCGAGACAACGTCACCCTGGTCTACTCAGCCCTCGCCTCAGGGCTACGCCCTTCAGCTCGAACTGCGGATTCATTTTCATCCCTCTCCCCATCGGGGGAGAGGGCCGCACTTCGAGCTGAGCGGCGTAGCCGCGAGGTGAGGGCTGAGTAGATCAGGGGGCGGCCAGGAAGCGGTACGTGCGTTCGTGAATAATTCGCTAGGACGAAGCGGCATGGGGCGTCTCTTCCCGTATGGAGAGCGTCTGGTCGCCGGCTTTGAGCGCGGCAGACCAGGTGATCTCTATGGCGTTCTTGACGCTCTGATGGGCGGGGCAGCCCTGAGGATGCGCGGCCAGGGCCCGCTCGGTCGCCTCCCGCGAGTCCGCCGGCACGGCGAGCTCGTAGTGCACGTGGATGGACTTGATGTGGATGGTTTTGCCGATGCCGGCGATCCGGCCTTCGGCGGTGGCGACGAAGGACTCGCGGTCGAAGGCGATCTTGCGCCCTGCCAGGGCGCCGCGCAGGGTGCCGTACATTCACCCGGCGACGGCGGCCACGATGTGGTCGAGGGTGGAGGCGACGGGCGGTCCCTCGGCGACCCCGTAGTATTCGCGCAGGCCGCCCTGCACGCCATAGACCACGGGGGCGGGGACGTCGCCGAGATATGCGTGACGATAGCCGTGCCGGTACTCGAGACGCGAGCGCGAGATGTACTCGAATGGCTCAGGCATGAGAGCTCTCCGTGGTGTGGGTGGCCGCCGCGCGGTTGTCGTGTCGCGACGAAGGCAGAGTAGCACGAGCCCGATTCGAGAAACTTCATCCGGTGAGATGCTACGATCCACACACCATTCTGGGCCCGGGCGGACAAGTCTGGAGCGCGGACCATGCGTCCAACCGGTGACGAGTCCACCCAACCCCCCGCGCCTGCGCGCCCATCGCCCGAGCCCGGCAGCCCGAGGAGGTGCGTCATGAAAAAGGCCATCGTCATGGTCGTGGGCTTGGCCGTCTTCAGCGGCGGCCCGGTCGGCGGGTACCTGGTCGCTTTCGCTCCGGCACGCGCCGAGGCTCCGACGCTCGACGTGCTGATGTCCGAGCTGCTGCGCCCGGAGACCGCCCGCCGTGAGCCCGCGCTGCGCGAGATCGTCCGCCGCGGCGAGCGCCGCGCGATTCCCGGGCTCATCGACGTCCTTCGCTTCGACCTGTTTCTCGATTCCAGCGTGGCGGACGCCCTCGACCGGTTCTCCGGCCAATCGTTCGGTCACGACTGGGCGCGCTGGGTCGAGTGGCTCGCCGAGCGCGAGGACATCCGCCCACACCCGGGCTATGCGGCGTGGAAGGGCGCGCTCTTTCAGCTCATCGACCCCGCCTTCGGCGAGTTCCTCTACCCGGGCGTGAAGCATCGGGCGCGGCTGGAGGAGATCCAGTGGGGCGGCGTACGCAAGGACGGCATCCCAGCCCTCACGAACCCTCGGCACCTTCCCGCCGCTGCGGCGACCTACCTCGGTTCCGACGAGCTGGTGCTCGGCGTGGTGGTGCGGGGCGAGGCGCGGGCCTATCCGCTCCGGATCATGGACTGGCACGAGATGGCCAACGACGTGGTCGGCGGGGTGCCCATCAGCATCGCGTACTGAACACTGTGTGGATCGGCGATCCACTACGAGACCACCGTGCGTGGTCGCACCTTCGTGTTCGGCTCCTCGGGCTTCCTCTTCCGCAGCAACAAGCTCATGTACGACGAGCAGACGAAGAGTCTCTGGCACCACATGCGCGGCGAACCGGTGGTGGGGCCGCTCGCCGACAGCGGGATCCGGTTGGCGCCGCGCCCCGTGGTGACCACCACCTGGCGCGACTGGGCTCGTGCCCACCCGAAGACGAAGGTCCTCGACATCGACACGGGTCATGTCCGCGACTACACGCCGGGGCGGCCCTACGGCGGGTACTACGCGAGCCCCGACACCATGTTCCCGGTCTTTCCCCGGAGTACCGGGCTGGCCACCAAGGACGTCATCTTCGTCCTCCGTCTCGATCCGCACCGCAAGGTTTATCCGCTGGCCGTCTTCGACCGCGAACCCGTGATCAACGACGCGGTGGGGGGCACCTCCGTCGTGCTCGTTGGTCGCCGCGCGACGCGGACGGCGCGCGCATACGAGCGCGGGGCGCGCACCTTCCGGCTCGGGGGCGGGCCCGACGAGCTGGTCGAGCGGGGGAGTGGCGAGTCCTGGCGCGTGGAGGAGGAGGCGCTGGTGCATCCCGGGAGCGGGCGGCGGCTGGCGCGCCTGGCTGGGCACAACGCCTTCTGGTTCGGCTGGTTCGCCTTTCACCCGGAGACGGCCGTCTACGGGCGCTGAGGCGAAGGGCCAGATAGTCCCCCGCGTCTCCCGGCCCTAGACGGCGTCGGCGACGGCCTTGCCGAGATCGGAGGTGCTGGCCGCCCCGCCGATGTCGGGGGTGCGAGGCGCGTCGGAGCCGGACTCGAGCACGTGCTCGATGGCCTTCACGATGGCCGCGCCCGCCGCGGGCTCCCCGAGATGCTCGAGCATCATCGCGCCTGACCAGATTTGCCCGATGGGGTTGGCGATGGCCCGGCCATAGATGTCCGGGGCCGAGCCGTGCACGGGCTCGAAGAGCGAGGGGAAGGCGCGCTCTGGATTGATATTGCCCGACGGCGCGATGCCGATGGTGCCGGCGGTGGCCGGACCGAGGTCGGACAGGATATCGCCGAAGAGGTTCGAGGCGACGATGACGTCGAAGCGCTGCGGGTTGAGCACCATCTGAATGGTGAGGCCGTCGATGTGGTACTGGGCGGTGCGGACTTGCGGATACTGCTTGCTCATGGCCGCGAAGCGCTCGTCCCAGTACGGCATGGTGATGGAGATGCCATTGGACTTGGTGGCCGACGTCACGTGCTGTCTGACCCGCTTGACTGCGAGCTCGAAGGCGAACTTCATGATGCGATCGACGCCCTTGCGGGTGAAGCAGGACTGCTGGGTGACGAACTCGCGCTCCGTGCCCTCGAACATCCGGCCGCCCACCGAGGAGTACTCGCCCTCGGTGTTCTCGCGGATCACGTAGTAGTCGATGTCGCCGGGCTTGCGGCCCGCGAGCGGGCAGGGGATGCCGGGCATGAGCTTCACGGGCCGGAGATTGACGTACTGGTCGAACTCGCGGCGGAACTTGATGAGCGAGCTCCACAGGGACACGTGGTCCGGCACCTGGGCGGGCCAGCCCGTGGCCCCGAAATAGATCGCGTCGTGGCCGCCCACCAGCTCCTTCCAGTTCTCCGGCATCCACTCGCCGCTCTTGACCAGGCGGTCGCAGTTCCAGTCGAAGTGCTCGAGGGTGAGGGTGAAGCCGAACTTGCGGGCGGCGGCGTCGAGGACGCGCACGCCTTCCGGCATGACCTCCTTGCCGATGCCGTCACCGGGGATGACCGCGATGCGATAGGTCTTCATGGACGTGCGGCGAGCATAGCTGCCCGGGCGCGCCTTGGCAAGATGAGCACGTGGCGGGCACGAGGGCAGCGGGAATGCCACAGAGTGAGAGGTCGCGCCCGCGTGGCGACGAGGGCGCGACCTCTTGGCCGACCGTCGTCTTCTTGGGGCCTAGGCCACCCGCCCCATATGCTTCGACTTCATGTCGGCCATCTGGGCGCCGGCGCGCTCGAGGCGATTCTCGTCACACGCCTTGCTGATCCGCGGAAAGATGGTCCCCTCTTCTTCCCGGATGTGACGCTCGAGGCTCATGTGCACCTCTTTCACCTTGCCCAACCATGCCGCCTCCTCCGAACGGAGGTACCGGATGACCTCGAGCAGGTTGCCGACCTCTAGCGCTTCCTCCTGGTGACGCTTTCTCCAGCCCGCGAGCTCACGGTCGCTCAGGGCCGCATCGCGCGAGAGCGGCTCGTACAGGCAGGCATCCTCGATCTCCTCGTGGAGCTTGAGCTCGGGCGCCAGCTCCTGCCACAGGCCGCCGCGCTGCTGCGGCGAGGCCCGCAGGACCTTGTCGAACGCGGCCTTGGCCCTCTGATGCTCCTGCTTCAAGAACTCGATGGCATTCCCGGAATAGTCTCCTCTGCTGGGCGTCGGTGGTGGTGCCGCGGACCGCAAGAAGCGGGGCTGGCCGACGGGACGAACCACATATGGAGATGACCTTTCCGGAGAGAGCTCGGCCAGGCGGCGCTGAAGCTTCCGGATTCTCCGTTCGAGCTGGATCTGCTGGGCGAAGGCACTGATCGAGGCCACGACAATGCCCACGAAGGCCGAGAGCAGGATGACCAGCGACATGGGCAGTTCCACCGTGCGCCAGCCGAGGAAGTTCACCGCCACCATGTCAGAGTTCTGCAGGGTGAACAGGGCCGCTCCCACGCCGAGAATCGCGACCAGGAGGTATACGAAGAGCATGGAGTCCTCCCCGCCAAAGGGGTTAGCCAGCCGACACCATCGGGAAATATTGCATCGCATATGCCAGCCGCTCAGGGGTTCAGAAGCCGAGAGATTCGCCGCATTTTCGACGGAACTGCCGGGCGGCGGAAGGAAAACCGCAGAGGAGGTGGTCGATGCCCAGTAAGGTCTTCCGGGTTCGCTGGGTAGGAACTACCGGGCACGGTCCGGGCGCTCGGTGCCAGGACCGGAGACGCTAGACGAGGGCCCAGACGTCGGAGGCCTGCTTCGGAAAGAGCGCGGTCAGGAGCGCGCGGACCTCATGGGTGCGCGAGCAGGGGAAACCACACGGCCCGCCACGAGACTCCCGGCTTGAGCTCCCAGCCGGTCACGTCGAAACGCGCGCCGGCAAGTCTCGGGGAGTGGGTCAGGAAGCCCACGGGGTCGCCCTCGGCGCTCTCGAAGATCCGCATCTCCTGGCGGAGCGCGCTGCCCGGGCTGCGGCCGACGAGCTCGTAGCGCCAGAGCCCCGCATCGCGAGGAACCGTGACGAGAGATCGCTCAGCGGCATGGGCATTGGTGAGGTCCGTCGCCAGGTGTCGGCCGAGTAGCGGTATAGTGCGGGGCAGCCGGCAGCCGGTGGAGTCAAGTGAGGATCCCATCACCCGAGGGAGGCGACCGTGGACCTGCAACGCCCCGTGCCCCAACCCATCACTCCTGAGGCCCGGCCCTACTGGGACGGCGCCCGGGACGGCAAGCTGATGCTGCCCAAGTGCCAGGCGTGCGGGAAGGCCTTCTTCTACCCGCGCGTGCGCTGTCCCTTCTGCTCCTCTCGGGATATCGCCTGGTTCCAGGCGAGCGGTCGCGGCACTCTCTACTCCTTCGAGATCGCCCACCAGATCCTGAACAAGGCCTTCAAGGTCAAGCCGCCCGTCATTCTGGCCATGGTGGAATTGGAAGAAGGCCCACGCCTCATGACCAACCTCGTCAATGTCGCGCCGGACCCGAAGGCGATCTCGTGCGATATGCCCGTGGAGGTGGTCTTCGAGAAGCTCACGGACGAGATCAGCCTGCCCATGTTCCAGCCCGTGGGGGCTGCCGCCGCGGGAGGCTCGCGATGAGCGACCTCTCCCGGATGAAGGAGCTGGTCGGCTCCACCTGCATCGTCGGGGTGGACGAGAGCGACGAGCTCGGCACCCTGCCGAACAAGAGCCAGCTGAGCCTGCACGTCGAGGCCGTCCACAACGCCGTGCGGGATGCCGGCCTCAAGGTCTCCGACATCGACGGGGTCTTCACCGCCGGCCAGCACTCCCCCGCCACCATCGCCGAGGCCGTGGGGGTGACCCCGCGCTATGTCGACGGCACCACGGTGGGCGGCTGCTCCTTCATCATCATGGTCGGCCACGCCATGCTTGCCCTCCATCACGGCCTCTGTGACGTAGCGGTCATCGCCCACGGCGAGTCGGGGCGCTCGGGGGTAGGCGTCACCCCGCGGCGCGACACCGCGCTGCCCGGGCAGTTCGAGACGCCGTATGGCTTCGGAGGGGCTCCGACCATGTTCGGCCTCATCACCACGCGCCACATGCACGAGCACGGCACCACGCTCGAGCAATGGGCGCAGGTCGCGGTGTCCACACGGAAGTGGGCCGCTCTCAATCCCAAGGCCAAGAACCGCGAGCCCATCACGGTGCAGGACGTCCTCAACTCCCGCCCGGTGGTCTGGCCCTTCAATGTCCTGAACATCTGTCTCGTCACCGATGCGGGCGGCGCCGTGGTGATGACCCGGGCCGACCGCGCCAAGGACTGCGCCAAGAAGCCCGTCTATATCCGAGGGGCGGGCGAGGGGGTCGAGCACGTGATGCTGACCCAGATGCAAAGCCTGAGCACGAGCGTGGCCACGCGGCTGTCCGGCGAGAAGGCCTTCGCCATGGCCGGCGTCAAGCCCGGCGATTTCGACCACATCATGCTCTACGACGCCTTTACCTCGGGGCCGCCGATCATGCTGGAGTCGCTCGGTCTCTGCAAGCCGGGCGAAGGCGTGCACTTCTTCGAGGAGGGACGATCGACCCCGGGCGGCAAGCTCCCCATCAACACCAACGGCGGCGGGCTCTCGTACACGCACTCGGGCATGTACGGCATCTTCCCCATCATCGAATCCGTGCGGCAGCTCCGCGGCGAGTGCGGGGCCCGGCAGGTGCCGAACGTCAAGCTGGGCTTGGTGAACGGCATGGGGGGAATGTTCTCGGCCGCGGGCACCCTCGTGCTCTCCACCCAACCGAAATGATCCACCATCCACCCTCGAGTCGAGTGAGGAGACATGGCCATGCATAGCGGCGACCTGAAAACGCGACTTCTGCGAGTCCTCGTGGCCGTCATTCTCGCGGTGATCGGCGGGCTGGTCGGTTCCGCCGCGGCGGACGAGACCTGTCAATCCCCCTTCCTGCCCAAGGTCACCGGACAGGAGGACTACATCTACGTGTGGACCCTCGGCGTCAAGGGCGTGGCCGATGGCAACGACAGCATCGTCACCGTGGACGCCAATCCCAAGTCGGCGAGCTCTGGCAAGATCATCCACCGGGCGCCCGTGACGGGCCGGCACGAGGCCCATCACGCCGGCTTCACCGACGACCGGCGCTTCCTGTGGGCGGGCGGCCTCGACACGAGCCAGATCTTCATCTTCGACGTCGGGTCGAACCCCGCCCAGCCCCGGCTCGTGAAGAAGATTTCCACCTTCGTCAAGGACACGGGCGGCCTCGTCGGCCCTCACACCTTTTACGCGCTCCCCGGGCGCATGCTCATCTCGGCCCTGTCCAATGCCCAGGACAGCTCCGGCCGTACCGGCCTCGCCGAGTACAGCAATGACGGCAAGTTCATCCGCACCATCTGGATGCCCAAGGAAGCCCCCTACGGCTATGACGTGCGGGTCAACGTCAATCTCAATCGAATGCTGACGTCGTCTTTCAGCGGCAAGAAGAACTACATGCGGCCGTTCGGCGACCTCGTGAAGGACGCGGAGGCCATGAAGCAGTTCGGGGATTCGGTGATCGTGTGGGACTTCCATGCCCGGAAGCCGCTCCAGATCCTGCGCGTGCCGGGCGCTCCCCTCGAGCTGCGCTGGGCCCTCCTGCCGAATCATCACTACGCCTTCACCTCGACGGCCCTCACGGGCAAGCTGGTGCTCATCCATCAGCAAGAGGACGGGAAGTGGGCGGCCAAGGACATCGCCGATATCGGCGCTACCATTCCCGTCGATATCAGCATCGCGCCCGACGACAGCAAGGTCTACGTCAACACCTTCATGGACGGCACGCTGCGGGTCTATGACGTGTCGAACCCCTTCGAGGGCAAGCTCATCGAGCAGGTGAAGCTCGGGGAGATGGCCAACATGGTGTCCTCGTCCTGGGACGGCACGCGCGTCTACGCGACCAACTCGCTCCTCTCGCAATGGGACAAGCCGGGCGACTACTGGCTCAAGGGCTATGCGTGGGAAGGCGGCAAGCTGGTCGCGAAGTTCACCACCGACTTCAATCCCGCGGGCCGGGCCCACATCATGAACTTCGGGAGCAAGGTCTTCGGCCCGAAGGCCGCGCGTCCGGCTCCGAGTGGCGAACGGGTCAGCGCGTATGCCGCGCCCCGCTGACCTGGAGGCTGCGCAAGGCCGCGGTCTCTGACCGATGCGAAGAGGTCTGCGCGCCTTCGCTCTGCTGGCCGGGGTCGCCGGTGGACTGCTCGCCACGGCTCCCCTGAGCGCCCACGAAGCCCTGAGCCTTGAAGACGAGTTCGTCAAGGGCGTCTTCTCGCCGGCCTTCACGCCGCCGGCCGCGGGAAGCTACGAGCTTCCGGCCGTCAAGCGCGTGCCGGGCGTGGTCCTGAAGGATCTGGCCGGGCGCCCGGTGAGTACCCGCCACGTGACGGCGGGCAAGGTCGCCGTGGTCAGCTTCATCTATACGACCTGTCCGGAGCGCCTGGGCTGCCCCCTGGCCAGTCTTGCCCTGCAGGAGCTTCAGGCCAAGCTCAAGGACGAGGGCCTGTCGCGGCACGCGATGCTGCTGTCGATCAGCTTCGATCCCGTTCGCGACACGCCCGGTCAGCTTGCCAAGTACGCGCGGATCTATGGCGCCGATCCCCGGCTGTGGCGCTTCATGACGGCCCCATCGGAGCGCGCCCTCGATCATGTGCTCGACAGCTACGGCCAGGATCGCGCGGCCGTCTACGACGAGCAGGGCCGGTTCACGGGCCGGTACCGTCACGTGCTCAAGGTGTTCCTGGTCGATCCCGCCGGGTATATCAGGAATGTCTACAGCGCGGGTTTTCTGGTTCCGGATCTCGTCCTGAACGACATCAAAACCGTGCTCGGCGAGAGCGCGCCGCGCGAGGTGGTCAGGCGCTAGCTCGGGATTCCGGAAGCCGGAGCGCGCCAGTGGGCCAACCAGAGACCGAGGGCGACGCTGGCGAGGCCGAGAGCGGACAGGGGCGAGATCTGCTCGCCGAGGAAGAGAGCGCCGAGCCCCGCGGCGGTGATGGGGCTGAGGGCCAGGAAGACCGTGACTTGAGTTGCCGGAGCGTGGCCCAAGGCCCAGAGCCAGAGGTAGTAGCCGACCCCGCTGCTGAAGCCGATGAAGACGATGGCGAGCCACCCGCCTGGCGAGAAGCGCGGCAGGGAGGCGAAGAACCCTTCGCCGGCGGCCGGGACGGCGAGAAAGCCCACCGAGGCGAGCATGGCGAAGGCGCTGACGGGCAAGGCCGGGTATTTGCGGAGATAGGGCCGATAGAGCACGCTGCACACGGCGCCGCTCAGCGCGCTGGCGAACACGGCCAGCTCGCCGACCCATTCCAGACCGCTCCCGCCCGCGAGGGCCTTCTCTCCGATGGCGAGGCCGACGCCCGCTATGGTCGACAGGACGCCGAGAATCTTCGGCAGGGTCAGCCGCTCGTGGCCGAGGGCGGCGGCCAGCAGCATGGTCAGCAGCGGAAAAGTCGCGAAGATCAGGGCGGCCCGTGCGGAAGGAATGAAGCGGAGGCCGTAGTTCAGGAGCGCGATGAGGACACCGAACTGCACGATCCCGAGGAGCGCGATGGGGAGCACATCGCGTCGCGCGAACCGCATGGGCTTGGCGGAAAGCCACACCACGGGCAGCAGGCAGCAGAATCCGATGGCATAGCGCAGGAGGGCCAGCGAGGTCGGGCCCGTCTGATCGACCACGAAGCGCGTGGCGACCATGGCGGATCCGACCTGGACGCCGGTGGCGGCCGCCGCGGCCGCGGCCAGGGCGCGGGCCATCAGACCTTCATCTCCGCGTCACAGCTTCAAATCCCACGTTTCGCCGACCAGGTCGTGGCCGAAGCTCCGGTGGCGCTCTTCGTGGACGAGGCGGAAGCCGGCTTCCTTGTAGATGCGGCGCGCGGCGCGGAGCACGCTGTTGGTCCACAGGGTGATCTTCCGGTAGCCGGCCTGTCCCGCGAAGCGCACGCACTCATCGACGAGGCGCGCGCCGATGCCCAGCCCGCGCGCCTTGGGCTCCACGAGCATGAGGCGGAGCTTGGCCACCGTGGGCGACTGCTTGACCACGAAGACGGAGCCCACGGGCTCGCCGTCCTTCTCCGCGATCCAGCAGCGCTCCTTCTTCGGATCGTAGCGCTCGATGAACTTCTTGACGATGCCCGCCACCATCGCCTCGAAGGTCTCGTCCCAGCCGTACTCCTGGGCGTAGAGCGCCCCATGTCGGCTCACCACCCACCCCATGTCACCGGGGCGATGGGGCCGAAGCAGGTACGGCACGCGCGTCTCGGACTGGGCGCCCAGCACCCCTTCGATCGCGTGCATGGACTCGACGAGCCGGATCTGCTCACGGGCGGGCAAGGGCCGGAGCATGGCGCCGATCTCGTCCCGGGAACGCGCATTGAGGGGCGCGAAGGCGGCTTGCCCGCGTGAGGTCAGGAAGAGATGGCTTTGCCGTCCGTCTGCCTTGGACGGCGTGCGCTTGAGGAACCCGCGCTTCTCGAAGAGGCGGAGGATGCGGCTGAGATAGCCCGGGTCTAGCCCGAGCTCCCGGCCGAGCTCGGTGGCGGTGGGGCGCTCGCGATGCGCCAGCTCGTAGAGCACGCGCACCTGGCTGAGAGAGAACTGGCTCCTGAGGTAGCTCTCCTGGAGAAGGCCGATCTGGCGAGTGTAGAAGCGGTTGAAGCGTCGCACCGCGGCCACGCGCCGCTCGAAGTCGCTCTGGGCCATGGGTCACCTCCGGGAAGGCCGTTCGAGGTAGGTGACATAGTCACATAGATGCTTGACTACGTCAACTAACGTCGCAGCGCCGGAGAGGTTTACTCACGACCTCGCAGATTGCTCAAAAAGGTCCAGATGCGAGTCGTCGCCCGAAGGCTGCACGCGAGGCGTAGTTCTCACTCAGCCCTCGCCTCGTGGCTGCGCCTCTCAGCTCGAACTGCCACGTACGTTGAGCGTGCCGCCGAGGGCGACAACGAAGCAGATGGGCCTTTTTCAGCAATCTGC
Source organism: Candidatus Methylomirabilota bacterium (assembly GCA_036002485.1). Classification (NCBI taxonomy): domain Bacteria; phylum Methylomirabilota (SeqCode); species Candidatus Methylomirabilota bacterium. Next base: position 22,242 of record DASYTI010000035.1, read on the forward strand.
TAGGGACGGCTGCGGCTGATCAGGCTGATGACGGCGACGAACAGGGCCGACCCGATGATCGACCAGATGATGGGGAAAGATTTGCCGCTGATGGTGACCGTGAAGAGCTCCGGGAGGTGGAGGCTTCTCGCGAGCCAGGTTCCGATGAGGGCCCCGATGAAGCCGAGGGCGATGGAGACGAGACAGCCCCCGCGCGAGCTGCCCCCGATGGCCTGACCGAGCGATCCACAGATACCCGCGATCACGAGCAGAAGGAGGAACTCGAGCAAGGTCATCGCGCACTACCTCCAGGTGTCCCAGGACTGAGCCGCATGGTCAGGAGCCGATGGGGATGGGCAGGTCGAAGAGGGGCGCGTACTGCTGAGCGCCGAACACGTCGCGCTCCCCCGGGCTCCCGCTCGGTCGCTCCCGACGTATGGTGAACTTGATGGCCAAGGCGGGATCGTACTCGACGAAGGCGGTGAGGCGCTCGCGGGGGATGGCGTAGAGACGGGTCACCACCTCGGCCGTGAGGGCCCCGCTTCGCTTCACGAGCTCGTAGCTCGCGCGGTCAGGAAAGATGATGTCGAAGGTGATCTGGTCCACCCCCGCGTTCTTGCTCCGGATGGTCTTGGCCAGCTCCACGAGCGGTCTCGTGGTCATCCGCCCGCCACCTCGAGCTTGACGGTGATGAGCTCGAGCGGGTCGGCGAGGGGGAGGACGTGGTTCACCGTCCACTCGTAGCCGGCCTTCCCGCGGAGCACTTCATCCATCATGAGGGCCGCCGTCCCCGCCGTGCCCTTGACCTCGGGCAGCCGCGCATAGAAGAGGTTGCGGGTGGCCAGGGCGCAGATGACCTCGGCGTCTTCGAAGCGCGGGGCGACCGCCTCGACCACGAGACAGAGCTCGTGAGCGGGGAGGGCGCGCCGCGGCTCCCACGGGCCCATGACCCCGTCGCGCCCGTACACGTGGTAGTAGAGCTGGTATTGCTGGCCCGGCGGGCCCCAGCGGTCCTCCACCTTGGAGCGTGCCCAGGCCATCACGGCATCGATGTGGCGGATGGTGTACGGGTCCCGGATCCCCGCGATGGCCAGGGCGCGCTCGCCGACCTTCCCGGCGCCCTCGAGCTTGATGCGGTAGACAGGATCTCGCCGGAACGCGAACCCGCTCACCCGGGCGGTTTGCTCGTCGACCTGCTCGTAGCGGCAGTGGGTCATGTCGAGCGCGCCCCCCGCCACGTGCTCGAAGAAAGGATTCGCGCGCTCGTACATGGCGTGGCTCGCCACCGAGGCGACCGTGCAGCGCTGCCCCGGGTGCATGGCGGTGACGGAGACGGTATCCCGCGTCACCGTGCCCATGATGCTCTCCTTGCCCATGAAGGGCTCGGCCGCGAAGGAGGCGCACTCGAGCACCTTGCCCAGGTAATACGACGCCGCCTCGGGAAAGCCCGCGCGGATGGCCGGGGCCGCGAAGAGGCACGAGTCGCTCGAGCGCCCGGCGATGACCACGTCGGCGCCCTCGTCCAGCGCCCGGATGATGGGCACGCCCATGACGGCCACGAGCCGGGCGGTCCGGGCCAGAGTCTCCGTGGTGAGGCGTGGGCGTCCGTCCAGTCCGTCGACGTGAACGCCATTCTCGAGGCGTCGCGCCAGCTCCTCGCGGCTCACCTGAGAGTAGATGGTGGCGAGCTTGAAAGGCGCCAGACCATGCTGGCGCGCGAGGTCGCGGATGATCTCCGCATACTCGTTCACGCCGCGATCCGTGCCGGTGTCGGAGGCGGAGCCCACGATCATGGGAACGCCGAGCCCCCGCGCGGCCAGGAGCATCAGCTCCAGGTCGTGCCGCTGCCACTCTTCGGGACTGCAGCGCTCGTCGGCGCCCAGGGGCTGGGGGCCGATATCGCAGCTCCCGGAGTCCGCGACAATCGCATCGGGCCGACGTGCCACCCCGATCTCGAAGCTGCCTCGCTCGATGGGGGTAAACCCCAGATGCCCGGTCGGCGAGAGAATGGTCAGACGATCCGACATGGATGCTCGCGTCCCTTTCCGTCGACGGCCCTTGACCGCGGGCCGTCGCTCCTGGGGCGCTAGCAGTCTAACGCGTTACTGTCTCGTGGAGGAGGGCTGGGGCCCGAGATGTCGTCCAGGACCTGGCGCACCGTCCGCACCAGCGTCTCCGGCGCGAAGGGCTTGGCCAGGAAGGCGAGCTCCTGATGCAGAATGCCATGCTGGCTGAGGGCATCGTCGGTATAGCCGGACACGTAGAGGACCCGGGTGTGTGGACGGATGGCCAGCAATCGCTCGGCGAGCTCTCGGCCGTTCATGCCGGGCATCACGACGTCGGTGACCATGAGGTCGATGCGGCCGCTCTCCGCCCCCGCGATCCGAAGGGCGTCCTCGCCGTCGCGCGCTTCGAGCACCGTGTAGCCATAGAGCGCGAGACTTTCCTTAGCCACGGCGCGGACGTCGTCCTCGTCCTCGACGAGGAGCAGCGTTTCCGTACCGCGCAGTGAGTGAGGCGACGGTCGGGGCCGGGAGGCCGCCTCCGACGTCATGTCCACGCGGGGAAGATAGATCGTGAAGGTGCATCCAGACCCCAGCACGCTCTCCACGGTGATGTGCCCGGAGTGCTGTTTCACGATCCCGTAGACCGTCGAGAGGCCGAGCCCGGTTCCTTTGCCCACCTCCTTCGTGGTGAAGAAGGGTTCGAAGGCCTGCGCCTGCACGTCCTGGCTCATGCCCGTGCCCTCGTCACGCACGAGGAGCGCGACATATGGTCCCGCCTGGGTCCCCGGGTGCTGCCCGACGAAGGCCGCGTCCAGATCGACATCGGCCGTCTCGATGGCGACCCTCCCGCCGCCCGGCATGGCGTCCCGGGAATTGATGACGAGATTCGTGACCACCTGCTCGAGGCTCGCTCGATCGGCCTTCACCCGCCCCCGGGAGGCCGGAACCACCACGAGGTTGATGTCCTCGCCGATGAGGCGGCGCAGCAGCGGGGCCAGCTCGCTCACCACCGTGGTCAGGTCGAGCACGCGCGGCTGGAGCACCTGCTTGCGGCTGAAGGCCAGGAGCTGCTGGGTCAGCTCGGTGGCCCGCTCGGCCGTCTTTCTGATCTGCTCGATGCTTGCCTGGACGGGATCGCGAGGGCTGAGGCGCTGGAGCAAGAGATCGCTCCGCCCGCGGATGACGGTGAGGAGATTGTTGAAATCGTGGGCGATGCCTCCGGCCAGACGGCCGATCGCCTCCATCTTCTGGCTCTGTCGAAGCTGGGCTTCGCTGTGGCGCAACGCCTCTTCCGAGCGGCTCCGCGAGATCGCGATGCCCGCGATGTGGGTGGCCCGTTCGACGATGAGACGGTGGGCGTCGTCCGGGCTCCGCGGCTCCCGGTAGTACATGGCGAGGGTGCCGAGGACACTGCCGTCGGAGGCCAGGATGGGCGTCGACCAGCAGGCTCGGAGATTGTGCCGGAGGGCGAGGTCGCGAAACCCGACCCAGAGCGGATCCGTGGCGATGTCGGTCACCACGACGGCTTCCTTCCGGTAGGCCGCCGTTCCGCAGGAGCCGCCCCTCGGCCCGATGGCGATGCCGTCGATGGCCATGACGTACTCTTCCGGGAGACTGGGGGCCGCCCCGTGACGAAGATGCACGCCATCCGGATCGAGCAGGAGGACCGAGCACAGCATGCCATCGGTCTGGGTCTCCACGATCCCGCAGAGGGTGGCGAGCACTTTCGGCAGCTCGATCCCCGCCGCGATCATCTCGAGCAGCTGCCGCTCTCCCGCCAGGATCGCCTCGGTCCGCTTCCGCTCGCTGAGGTCACGAATGTATCCCGTGAACACGGGGGGCGAGTCCAGGCCGATGCGGGTGACGGCCAGCTCGACGGGGAACTCGGTGCCGTCGGCCCGCATGGCGGTCAGCTCGATTCGCTTGCCGATGACCGGCCCCTCTCCCGTGGCCATGTAGTGGGCCAGGCCCTGACGGTGGCGGGCCCGCAATGACGGCGGCACGATCAGCTCACCGAGCTCCCGGCCCAGCGCCTCGCTCCGCGAGTACCCGAAGGTCCGCTCGGCCGCCGGATTGAACTGGAGGATCTTGCCCGCATGATCCATGGTGATCACGCAATCGAGGGCGGTCTCCAGGATCGCCTTCATACGAGCGTCGCTCTCGCGACGGTCCTGAAGCAGATCCCAGAAGAATCGCAGGCTGCCCGCGCCGATGACCTCGACACCCGGAGGTCGGGTACGAAGAAGATCGTTCAGGACCTCGGGGTGTCCGGTGACCTCGAGCACGAGGTTGACGGGATGGGAGAAGACCTCGAGGTGATGCGCGTTCGTGGGGATCCCGAGCGCCCGGGCGTGGGCGAGGGCCGGGGCGTCGGGACGAGAGTCGATGACGATGGCCACGCGCGCGGCCGGCCACTCCAGCAGCAGATCGAGGAGCGCCGACCCGCCCTGTCCACCGCCAACGAGACCAATGGTCAGACGAGAAGCTGCGGACATCTCCCCAACCTCCAGGCTCCGTTGCCAGGTCTGGTAGCGCTCGATTCGCTTCGAGTATAGCCCCCAGGCTGAGATACCCAAGGGTTTCCCCTTCGCGCTCGCCCATGCCGCCCAAGTCCCCGTCGACCCAATCTTCTTTGACGATGGTATATTTCCCCCCATGGCACTCGAGGAGGCGCTCGAGTTTCTGGAGGCGGGGGCCTGGCAGAAGGCCCACGAGATCGTCCAGGCCGAGAAGTCCACCCTGGCGGCGTGGCTGCACGGCATCGTCCACACCCTCGAGGGCGATCTGGACAATGCGCGCTACTGGTATCGGAAGGCCGACCGCGCGTTTCCCGGCCCTCAAGCTGTACAGCAGGAGATCGCCGCGGCCCGGCGGCAGCTGGGCGGCGCCGCCTGATCATTCCCTAAGGAGACCCTATGCTCGCGATCTGGGTGAAGGTGCGCGTCAAGCCGGCGGAGCGTCAGCGCTTCCTCAAGGCCATCGAACACGACGCGCTCGGATCGGAAAAGGACGAGCCCGGCTGCCTGCGCTTCAATGTGCTCCAGGACGCGCAGGACGAGAACGTCTACTACTTCTACGAGGTCTACAAGGACGAGGCGGCCCTGGAGGCGCATCGCAAGGCTCCGCACTATGCCGTGTGGCGCGCGGCGGCGGATTCGCTGGACGGCCCCACCGAGCCCATCCGCTGCCAGACCGTCTTTCCGGCGGAGCGCGGGTACTGGGGCAAGCCATAGCCCTGAACGAGGTCGACCGCTCGCGCAGGTAAGCGGAGGGCATGTTCAGGTCTCCCGGCCCCATCGCCTTTCACCTGGGTCCGCTGGCCATCCGGTGGTACGGCATCCTCACCGCGGCGTCCATCGCGCTGGGCCTCTGGCTCGCCGACCGCCAGGCCCGGGCCGAAGATCTTCCCGGGGAGGAGATCTCTCGCTGCGCGTGGTGGGCCGTGGTGACCGGGTACATCGGCGCGCGGCTCTACGAGGTTGCCTTCAACTGGGACTACTACGGCCGACACCTGGAGAAGATCCCCGCCGTGTGGGAGGGCGGCCTCGCCATTCACGGCGGCTTCATCGTGGGAGGCCTCGTGGGGGCCGGGCTCGCCGCGCGACGTGGCCTGCCCGTGCTCCGCTGCCTGGATATCGCGGCGCCCAGCCTGGCCATCGCCCAGGCCATCGGGCGCTGGGGCAACTTCTTCAACGAGGAAGCCTTTGGACGGCCCACGGATTTGCCGTGGCGACTCTACATCTCGCCTCCGCATCGGCCGCCCGAGTACGCCGCCGCGGAGTTCTTCCATCCGACCTTCCTCTACGAATCGCTCTGGGACCTCGCCCTCTTCGTGGTCCTGATCTGGTGGCTCCGTCCGAGATATGGGAGGCGGCCGGGCGTCTTGTTCTTCGCGTATATCGGCCTGTACTCGGTGGGCCGTTTCGCCATCGAAGCCTTGCGGCTGGATAGCTTCTTCGTGGCGGGATTCCGTGTGGCCCAGCTGGCGAGTCTGGTCGGCCTCGCCTTCGCCATGGGCGGGCTCGTGTGGGTGTTCCGCCAGGCTCCGGTCCCGGGGAAGCAGTGATCGATCTCGGCGGCAAGGTTGCCCTCGTGACCGGCGCCTCGCGCGGGATCGGCCGGGCCTGTGCCATCCGGCTGGGCGCCCTGGGGGCTACCGTTGTCGTGAACTACCACACGAGCGCGGGGGCGGCGGCCGAAGTCGTCGCCGCGATCGAGAAGGGTGGGGGCCGCGCGCTGGCCGTGCAAGGCGATGTGAGCCGCTTCGAAACCGCCCTCGAGGTGGTGAAGACGGCCACGGCGGCGCGCGGGCGGCTCGATGTCCTGGTGAACAATGCCGGCACCACGCGCGATGGCCTGCTCGTCTCCATGAAGGAGGAGGAGTTCGACTTCGTGATCGCGCAGAATCTCAAGAGCGTCTTCAACTGCAGCAAGGCGGCCGTCCGCCAGATGATCAGGCAGCGCTACGGCCGCATCGTCAACCTCACCTCGGTGGTGGGCCTGATCGGCGGCGCGGGACAGACGAACTATTCCGCGGCCAAGGCCGGGATCATCGGATTCACCAAGGCCATGGCCAAGGAGTACGGCGCCAAGAATATCGCCGTGAACGCCGTGGCCCCCGGCTATGTGCCGACCGATCTGACGGCGGGGCTGCCGGAGGAGGTGAGAGAGCGCATCGTGGGCCTGACCGCGTATGGTCGGATGGGAACCGCGGAGGAGGTGGCGAGCGTGGTCGCGTTTCTCGCCTCCGACGCGGCGAGCTACGTCACCGGCCAGATCATCGCGGTGGACGGAGGCTTGACGTAAGTCACGCCCTGACCCTGTGGTATGAATGGACCGCATCAACCGGTCGCCACTCTCACCAGGAGGGGCCCATGATCGCCGACCGCTACAGCAAGGCCGTGCTGACCGTCATCGCCGCGGCGCTCATCGCGATCGCCGCGCGCCCCTGGCTGCCCGAGGTGGGATGGTCTGCCCTGCTTCGCCCTCAGCCGGCGGTGGCGCAGACCCCCTTGCCGAGGTACGAGGTGGTGGTGCCGAAGGCCTGGGGCAAGTTCATCGGTTTCAGCAATAACAACCTCCTGCTGGAGGCGCCGGATCGCACCTTGCGGGTCGTCGACGTCGAGGGGAAGGCCCCGGAGTTCCCCAAGATCAAGATGCTGATCCGCTGGGGAGACTAGCGCCACGGCCGGCGAGCCCGTGTGCCCGCCTCGCTGACCCGCGTCGACCGTCCGGCCCCCCGGCCGCGGTGGTACTCGCACGCCTATAACCGGGCGGATCTGTACCGGCTCGCGGCGGGGCTCGGCTGGCTGCCCCGCCCCATCCGACTCACGCTGGCGCGCCAGCTCGGACGGCTTGCCCCACGCCTCATGCCGCGGGAGCGGATCGCCATCGAAAAGACCCTGGCCCGCGTGACGGGCGCCACGGGATCCCGGCTGGCGTCATTGACGCTCCGGACCTTCACGGATTTCGCGATGTGCTTCAGCGATCTGGTCTCCACGAATCGCCAACCCGTGGCACGGCTCACCGCGCATGTCCGAAAGGTCGAGGGGGTCGAGCACATGGACCGGCTCCGTGGCGGGTTCATCTCGCCGAGCGCCCATGTCGGCAACTGGGATCTGGCGGGCCGCCTCCTGGCCGGCCGCACGGCGCGGAAGACTCACGTGGTCGTGGCCGAGGAAGAGGCGCGCGAGCTTCAGCGCTGGGTCCGTCGCGACGGCGATGGAGTCCGCTTCGTTCCACGCACACGCCCGACCATCTCGCTCGAGCTGGTGGCCGCCCTCCGCCGCGGCGAGGTGGTGGCCGTGCAGGGAGACCGGGCGCTGGGCACGCGCGGGGACGCGCTGATTCCCTTCTTCGGGACGCCCGCGCCCTTCCCGCTGGGTCCATTCCTCCTCGCCGGCGCTGTCGGGGTGCCCCTGGTGCCCGCCTTCTGCCTGCTCGACCCTGATCATCGCTATCTCGTCAAGGTGGCCGAGCCCATGGAGGTGGCGCGGGGCGGAGCGGAAGACGCCGCCCGCGCCTGGGTCGCCGTCCTCGAAGAGGTCGTCCGCGCGCATCCGACCCAGTGGTTCAACTTCTTCGACATCTGGAGCCCGTGGCCGGCATGAGCCAGCCCGGGGCCGCCGAGGGGCCGGTGCTCGGAGCCGGCGGAGAGAAGGAAGCGCGGGAGACGGCGGCGCTGCTCGCGCGGCTGCTGCCCCTCGAGCTGCGACCGCTCTTCGACGTTGCGTTCGTGCGCTCCCATGTCCTCTACGAGCAGTTCGTCTACCGGCTCGTGCTCCAGGTCGTCCGGGAGACCGGGCTCGAGGACGCCATGCAGGAGGAGGGGAGGGCGGAGGACATCGCGCGCCGGGCCAAGCTCGGCGCTCAGGCGCTCGTGCCGCTGGACTGGATGCTCCGAACCCTCGCCGCCCGCGGATTGCTCGAGGCGTTGGCGGACGAAGGACAAGGCCGGTATCGCGCGCTCGGCCCTCTGCCCATGCTCGACCCCGCCTCGGTGAGAGAGGAACAGCTCCGGAGCGCGCCGACCTGGATGCCCTCGTATGTTCTGGCGGAGACCGTGGCTCGCGACTACCCGGCGTTCCTGCGCGGCGAGACGTCCGGCGAGGACGTGCTCTTTTCCCCTCGGCGGCTCCGGCTCTGGATCGACTATTTCTCCAATGACAATGGCCTCTACGTGGTCAACAATCGCGTGGGGGCCATCGCGGCGGAGCAGTGGATGCCCGCGGCCGGCGGGACCATTCTGGAGCTGGGCGGGGGCCTGGGCAGCGGCGCCCTGGCGCTCCTGGAACACCTCGAGGCCGAAGGAAGGCTCGGCACGATCGCGGGATACCGCTTCACGGAGTTCGTGCCCGCCTTCCTCCGCCGCGGAGAACAGACGCTGCGGGCGCGCTACCCGGCGCTCTCGGCCCTGAGCGCCGCCACCCTCGACATGAACCGCCCGTTCGCGGAGCAGGGCGTGGCGCCCGCCAGCGTCTCTGTCGTCTACGCCGTCAACACCCTCCACGTGGCGCGCGATCTGGATTTCACCCTGGGCGAGATATTCCAGGCCCTCGAGCCCGGCGGCCGCCTCGTCGTCTCCGAGTGCGTGCGCCCGCGCCCGCGGCAGCCCATCGAGGCGGAGTTCGTCTTCAACCTCACCGAGACCTTCCGATCGCCTCGGTTGCATCCGCTCTACCGCCCGAGCGGCGGCTTCCTCACCCCCGAGCAGTGGAGGGGGGCCATGGAGGCGGCCGGATTCGTGGACACGCGCTTCCTGCCGGACATCCCGCGCCTCCGCGACAAGGCGCCACGCTTCGTGGTCGCCGCCGTCGGCGCGACGCGCCCCGGCTGAGGGCCTTCCTCTAGCCGGGACTATTCACGAGAGCGCCTACCGCATCCTGGCCTCCCCCTCCTTGTCTACTCAGCCCTCGCCTCAGGGCTTCGCCCTTCAGCTCGAATTGCGGCCCTCTCCCCCTTCGGGGGCGAGGGATCAAAATGAATCCCTCTCCCTCGGAGAGGGAGAGGGCTGGGTGAGGGTGGCGCTAACTCGCGAATAGCGCGGGCTAGGGTGCTTCGACCGCGTGAGAGGCGAGGAGGGCGCTGATGCGCTCCTCGTCGTAGCCGAGCAGACTGGCAAGGACTTCGCGCGTATGCTCGCCCACGCGATACGGAGCGGGCCGCTGCGGATGCACGGGCTCTCCGTCAAGGTGATAGGGGCTGGCGGTGACCCGAACGCTCCCCCGCGCGCGATGGGGCAGGGTGGCGAAGAATCTCCGCTCGGCGAGATGGGGCGAGGCGATGACCTCGGAGGGGTTCAGCACGGGGGCACTGGGGATCCGCGCCTTGTCGAGAACCTCGAGAGCGGCCTCCACGCTCTCGAACCTGTTCAGCCACTGCCCGATCAGCTCTTGCAGCGCGCGCCAGTTCGTGCGGCGCCCATCCCGGGTGGCGAAGCGCGGATCCTTGGCCAGCTCCGGGCGCTCCATCACCGTGAGGAGCCTCGACCAGAGATCGGGGGCGCCCACGCTCTGCAGGGCCAGATAGCGGTCGCCGATCTTGTGGACGAGCATGCCCGGCCGAGGATTGCCGTGCTCGCCGCCTCCATTCAGCACGGACGCGAAGGTGACGCTGTCCGAGGCCACGAGCGCCTCGAGCATCGAGACATCGAGGCGGGCGCCCTGGCCCGTGCGCGTGCGGCGAAGGAGCGCGCCCAGGATGGCGGTGGCCGCGTGGGTGGCCGCGAGCATGTCGGCGGCCTGGAGGTTCGAGGACCGCGGATTCGCCTCGTCTCCTTGCTCGAGATGCATGAGTCCGGAGATGGCATTGGTGATGTGCGCGAAGGCGGGGCGAAGCCGCCACGGCCCGCTCTGGCCGAATCCCGAGATCGAGCAATAGACGATGTCGGGCTTGACCTCGCGGATGGCCGGGTAGTCGCAGCCGAGGCGGGCGGCCACCCCGGGCGTGAAGTTCTCGATGAAGACATCGGCGTGGCGGGCGATATCGACGACCACGGGGCGCCCCTCGGGGTTGGAGAGGTCCACCGACACGCTTTCCTTGCCGGCATTGACGCGGGCGAAATAGGTGCTCTGGTCCCCGCGGCCGGGCTCGAGCTGATACACGTTGTGACGCGTCTCGTCACCATCGCCCGGCCGCTCGATCTTGATGACCCGCGCTCCCATGTCGGCGAGCAGCCGCGTGCAGTACGGGCCGGCCAGCACGCGGGTGAGATCCAGCACCACCAATCCCGCCAGCGGGAGCGAATCCGTGTTCATCGCTACCTCACGCCACACTTGAGAGGAACGACCATGTGGTGCCTTGTTTCTTCCGAATTCAACAACCGGGCCAGTTGCCCATTCGGCGGCTCAAAAAGGCCCAGATGCGAGGCGGCGCCCGAAGGTCGCAGGTGAGGCGTACTCTCTGTACGTTGAACCTGCGGCCGAGGGCGCCAACGAAGCAGATGGGCCTTTTTCAGCCGCCGAACCTCTAGTGCATGATGACGCCGCCCGTGACATTGATCGCTTGCCCCGTCATGTAGGCGGCGCGGCTCGAGGCGAGGAAGCCGATCACGTTCGCCACGTCCTGGGGAGTCTCCATTCGTCCGAGCGGGATCTGGGCGAGGCGCTGGCGCGTGAACTCTTCGGGCGACACACCCTGGAGCGCCCCCTGCTCGCGCGAGACGAGGGTCCACATGTCGGTCTCGACGAAGCCGGGGCAGACGCAGTTGACCCGGATCCCGTCGGCGGCGTGGGCGAGGGCGAGACTCTTCGTGATGCTGACCACCGCGGCCTTGCTCGCATTGTAGGGCAGGTTGTTGCGGCTGCCGACCTTGCTGGCCAGCGAGGCGAGGCTGATGATGGCCCCCCGCTTCTGCGCGATCATGGTGGGCAGGACGGCCTGGCTGGCGAAGAAGACGGCCTTGGCATTGACGCTCAGGACGGCGTCCCAGTGCTCTTCGGTGACCTCCAGGGGCAGCGCCGCGCGGTAGATGCCCGCGTTGTTGACGAACACGTCGATCCGCCCGAATTCTCCCCGGGCGCGATCCGCCATGGCCTGGAGGTCGGCGCGCAAGGTGACGTCGGTCGGCACGATGAGCACGCGGCGCCCGAGGCCCTTGACCTCGGAGGCCGTGCGATCGGCGCCGGCCCGGTCAAGCTCCGCGATCACGATGTCGGCGCCCATGCGCGCCAGCTCGAGGGCGGTGGCGCGTCCGATGCCGCGTCCGGCGCCGGTGACGATGGCGATCTGTCCGTCCAGCTCCATGGGTCTTCTCCTGGCGTGTCGAGTGGGTGCTCAGCCGCGACGGTTCGCCCCGGGGCGCTTCATCTCGAAGATGCCGTGGACGTGCGTGTAGAGGTTTCCGCACAGGCGACCCACCGGGCGCAGCCGGTCCATGCTCTCCCTCGGTGGTCCGGCTAGACCGCGCGCGCGGCGTCTTCCTCGAGCTCGAGGGCGCGGATGGTCTCCGCCGTGGGCGCGCCGGTGGCCAGGTCCCAGCCCTGCTCGACGTAGTAGTCGGTGACGATCTTGTCCTGCTGCTCCGACGTGAAGCCGGCATGCTTGGGCAGGGGATCGCTGAAGCGCGCGGGCAGGCGGTCGTGGGCGCGGCCGAAGCCCTCGCGCATGTTGAAGAGCCGGGCCAGGGTGAGACCACGGTGCGCGGTGGTGATCATCTCCTCGGCGGTGATGTCCCAGCCCGTGACGGCCCGGAGGATGGTCAGCGACTGGTCGTCCTCGTAGGCCAGGAAGTGGCAGAGCCCGATCTGGTTGCGCAGGCCGTTGCGGTTGCTGGTCTGGCGCATGTGGTCCCCGCCCGTCGGGGCCAGCAAGTACGACGCCCGCATGACGGGCATGTGCCGCGGGTCGTGCATGGCCATCTCCATGCCCTTGACCGTGGTCAGGAAGGCCTCGGAGCCGCGGCCGAGCCGCCGGGCCGCGCGCTGCGATCCCTCGGCCAGGAGATCGCCGATGCCCCGGCGATAGGCGATCATCTCGACCAGCTTGACCACGCCGTCGGCGTCGTGGAAACGGAGCGGCACCCCGTCCGTGTCCTCGAGGGTCAGGATGCCCTTCTCGAAGCACTCCATGGCCCAGGCCAGGGTGGCCCCGAGGGAGACGGTGTCCATGCAGAGATAGTTGCACATCTCGTTGGACTTGCAGATGGCGATCAGGTCGTCGAGCCCGAGATTGACGCCCAGCGACGCGAGCGATTCGTACTCGGGCCCGCCGTAGCGCGGGTCCACGCGATAACGTCCGAGCGGGTCCACGGCCACGCGGGCGCGGCCCTTGTAGAGCGATTCCGACAGCTCGCGCGCCTTCTCTTCCTTCTCTTCGATGTGGACGACTTTCTTGCAGCGGACCGAGCACGCGTAGCAGGCGCCCATCCTCACGCGCACCTGGTCGCGCACCGCGATGGCGTCCACCTTGGCGATGGTGTCAGCGGCGCCCAGGCGATAGTTGAGGACGGGCATGCCCCCCTCCAGGCTCTTGCCCTGCATGGCCGCGCCCGTGCCGAACTCGTGGAAGGCGCGGTGCTTCTCGTCCATGGTGCCGGAGACCCACTTGGCGACTCCGAGCAGCGAGGGCTGGTCGGCGATCTTGACAGGGATCTTGCCACGCACGGCGATGGCCTTGAGCTTCTTCGAGCCCATGACGGCGCCCATGCCGGTGCGGCCCGCCACCTCGTTCAGGTCGTTGGCGATGGAGGCGAAGCGGACGAGGTTCTCGCCGGCCGGACCGATCTGGGCCACGCGGATGCGCGGATCGCCAAGCTCGGCGAGGATGGCGTCTTCCACCTCTCCGGTGATCTTTCCCCAGAGGTGGGAGGCGTCGCGAATCTCGACGGCGCCATCGTTGATCCACAGGTAGACGGGCGTGGGTGCCACGCCGTGGAAGACGATGGCGTCCCAGCCCGCGCGCTTGAGCTCGGCGCCCCAGTAGCCGCCCGACTCCGACTCGCCGAAGCCTCCGGTGAGGGGGGACTTCGCGCCCACACTGTGACGGCCCGCCCCGGGCACCGGCGCGCCCGTGATGACCCCCGGCGCGATGATCAGGATATTGTCGGGCCCGAGGGGGTCGGCCCCCTTGGGCACGTACTTGAGGAGATAGTGGCCGATGAGGCCACGGCCACCGGCGTAGCGACGGAAGAAAGCGTCTCCCGGCTCCTCGATCCAGGTGCTCCGGTCGCCGAGATTCACGTGCAGGATCTTGTTCCAGTAGCCGTAGCGGTCCATGAATTCCTATCTCCCTTCCATCTTGGTGGTCGCCTCGCCTGCGGCTGCGGCTCCCCCTATGTCTTGAATGGTCGCCTCGCCTGCGGCTGCGGCTCCCCCTTCCATCTTGGTGGTCGCCTCGCCTGCGGCTGCGGCTCCCCCTTCCATCGGGTTCAGCAGCATGACGTCTGCGCCGTCGCGCAAAGGTGTCTCACGCCCCGCCAGTTCTCCGTCCACCGCGATGGTCACCTCGGCTCCGGTTTCGACGCCGATGGCGACGAGCAGGTCGGCCGCGGTGGCGCCCTCCGGCACGGTATAGCGCTGGGGCCCTTCGGCGCCGCGGGGCAGAAAGCGGCGGAGATCGGCGAAGAAGGTGACCGCGATCGTGATGGTGCGAGCATCCGCGCGAGTCGAATCGCTGGGCCGGCTCATGGGCGATTGGGCGAAAGTATACCTTACGGTCATGGGACCTGGGGGGTTGCCTTCTCACCCCGGACGGCGGTCGCGGGAGTGGGAAACTCCTCCGGGTCGATGGGGACCTCGACGATGGTCGGCTTGCCCGAGCGCAGGGCCGCCGTGATGGCGTCTCCGATCTGATCGGGATGCTCCACGTAGTATCCCTCGGCGCCGAAGAGTCGGGCGAACTGGTCGTAGCGTGGGTTCCCGAGATCGCAGCCGATGTAGCGTCCGCCATAGAAATGCTTCTGGTAGGCCTTCTCGGAGCCCCAGCAATTGTTGTTCATCACCAGGGTGACGACATTGATCCCATGCCGTACCGCCGTCTCGATCTCCTGGGCATTCATGAGGAAGCCGCCATCGCCGTGGATGGCCAGCACGGGCGCATCGGGACGGCCGAGCTTGGCCCCCAGAGCCTCCGGGAATGCGAAGCCCAGTCCGCCGAGGTCGAGGGGAGTGAGAAAGGTGCGGGGCCGGCTGAAGTGCAAGCGATCGTATCCGTAGGCCGGCGCCGCTCCCGCGTCGAGCGCGACGATGGTCTCTGGGGGCAGCGCGCGGCGGAGCTCGGCATAGACCCGCTGGGGTTTGAGCGGCGTCGCCTGGAAGCCAGCCTCGGCGGCGAGCCGGGCCTCGCGCTGGGCCCGCAGCGCCTCGGCCTCGTGTCGCCACGCCTGGCGGGCCGAGCCAACGCCGTCGCGGCCGAGGGTGTCCAGCAAGGCCCGGCACGCCTCCCGCGCATCCGCCTGGATTCCTATCGACGTCGCGTAGTAGCGGCCGATATCTCTGCTCTCGACGTCTATCTGGATGATGGCGGTCTCGGGCCGGATATGGCGGTGGTCGAAGTGGGTCGTGAAGTGCGCAAGCCGCGAGCCCATGACGAGGAGGAGATCGGCGCGCCGGCAGGCCGCGGCCGCCTCCGGCGATCCGGCGCGGCCGAGCGGCCCTATGTAGAGAGGATGCCCATTGGGGACGGCGTCGTTGCGGCCATACGCGGTGATCATCGGGATCGCGTGCTGCTCGCTCAGACGCACCACGAGGGC
The DNA here is from genome assembly GCA_036002485.1 of Candidatus Methylomirabilota bacterium. Lineage (NCBI taxonomy): Bacteria > Methylomirabilota (SeqCode) > Candidatus Methylomirabilota bacterium. The sequence goes on from DASYTI010000035.1 coordinate 37,416, forward strand.
ATTCGCGTCGGCCCGCGTGACGCCGCCTCCCACCAGGAGAAGCGGTCGCTCGGCTTGCCGCAGGAGGCGCGCCGCCTCCGCGATGGCGTCTGGATGCGGAGGCAGCGGATGAGTCACTCGATACCCTCCCGGCGCGAGCTCTCCTCCCGGGAGCGTCTGATCGTTCAGGACATTTCGCGGGATCTCCACGAAGACGGGTCCGCGACGTCCGGTCATGGCCGCGCGCAGGGCCGCGCGCAGCAGCTCGGGAATGCGCCCCGGCGAGGGGATCTGGATGGCCAGCTTGGTCACGGGTCGGAACATGCTCACGAGATCGAAGTCCTGGAACGCATCCTTCCGGTAGTGGTCCAGGTCGACGCCGCCGACCAGGACCACCACGGGGGAATGGGCGACATGGGCCGCGGCCACGCCCGTGAGAAGGTTGGTGGCCCCGGGGCCGCTCGTGACGAGACAGACGCCGGGCACATCCGTCACCCGGGCCAGTCCGTCGGCCATGAAGGCGGCCGCCTGCTCGTGACGGACATTGATGTACTCGACGCTGCGGTCGTCGTAGAGCGCGTCGAGCACATCCAGAAAGGTCGAGCCGACGATCCCGAAGATGTACCGGACCTGCTCGGCCTTCAGCAGCTCCACGACCGCGCGTCCGGCGCTCCGCTCGCTCATCGGTCCAGCTACACTAGCATGCTCGGAGGGAGGTCAGCGGACCGGCAAGAGACGGGGTGGACGGGCCCCGCGGCGCGGGGCACCCCTCACGGGAATGTAGTCGAGCTCGATCCGGGCCCTGGCCTGGCGCAGGAGGAGTCCGCCGCGGCTCATATCGCCGCGGCCCACGAAGGCCGGCGGGAAGCGCAGACGCTCGCCGAGGACTTCGAGGAGCGGATCGAGGTACTTGCCCGTGGCGATGCTGCCCAGCAAGACGACCTCGCCGCCGGGCCCAAGGGCGTCGGCGAGACGACGCGCCTTTTGCAAGAGCGGACGACGATACCGGGGGTCGTCCACGTGAATGTCCACGCTGGCGAACCGCCGCAGTCGTTTGACGTCGACGCGCGTCTCCGGGGGCTCGAGCCCGTCGGTGGGAGTGATCACGTAGACGCCGGGCAGCCCGGGGGGCGGGCTCGCGAAGGCCTCTGCGTAGGTGAGCTTGCCCCGGAAATAGAGCCCGCTCAGGAAGGAGAAGACCTCACCGAGAGGTGCCCCGGCCACGCTACGGACGCGCATGGCCAGATCGAACCGAGCGCGCGCGCTCAGCATGAGCAGGGCACGCTCTCCGCCACAGTGGGCGGGGGAGAGCAGGAAGATGCGGCTCACGCCCGCCTGGCCGCGGCCACTGGCCTGGCCTCGAGAGCTCCTACCTTCGGTAGCTTCTGCCGTATCGTCCAGTAGCGCGCCCACGGGTCCACCTTGAGGCCGGCCAGACGTCGCGGCAGGTTCACGATCGTGTAGTGGTCGGAAGTGATCGCGGGCGAGAGCTCCTCCCAGCCCAGCGGTACGGAAACGGGTGCCGAGGGCTTGGCGCGCGTGGAGTAGGCGGCCACGCTGGTCGCTCCCCGGACATTCCTCAGGTAGTCGATGAAGATCTTGCCCTGGCGCACGCTCTTCGCCATGTGCGCGACGTAGCCGCGCGGGTCCTCTCTGGCGATGCCCTGGGCCAGCGTTCGGGCAAAGGCGGCGCCCTCGTCCCAGGTCGGCCCAGGTGAGAGGGGCGCCACCACGTGCAAACCCTTGCCCCCCGTGGTCTTGACGAAGCTCTCGAGGTGAAGCGCGAGGAGCCGCTCGCGGATGAGCCGGGCGCCCTCGACCACGCGCTTCCAGGTGACTCCGGGGCCCGGATCGAGGTCGAAGACGAGGCGGTCCGGCTGCTCGAGCCGCTCCACCACCGAGTTCCACGTGTGGATCTCGAGGATGCCGATCTGGACCAGCCCGATGAGGGCGGCGAGCGAATCGACGACCAGGTACTCGCCGATCTTCGTTCTCTCCCGGATCTTGACTCGTCGCAGACTCTCGGGTGCCCAGGTGCCGACGTGCTTCTGATAGAAGCATTCCTTGGCGACGCCCTCGGGGCAGCGCACGAGCGCGGTCGGCCTGCCCGCGAGATGCGGCAGGATCCAGTCGGCGATCGATTCGTAGAAGAGCGCGAGGTCGCGCTTCGTCGTCTTCGGAGCTGGATAGAGGACGCGGTCGGCGTGGGTGAGCCGGACGCCGGCGACCACGGCCTCGCCGGGTCCTTTCACGGATGCGGGGGTCGGGCTCTGGCGATTCTTTCCCTTGGCCGTTTTCGTCGACGAGGTCGGCATCTCGACCACCTCCTCCACGCGCACTGGAAGCTCTCGCACCACCGAGGTCGCCGGCTTGTCCTCGCGCAGACCTTGGAAGGACGGATGGCGCATCTTGCCATCGGCCGTCCACTCGCTGAAGCTCACCTCGGCCACCAGCTCGGGCTTGACCCAGTGCGGCCGCCCGACGCCGGTCGGATTCGTGGCGAACGGGCACGCCTTCTGCTCGAGAGGCGCCAGTCGCTTCTTGAGCGCACGGAGGGTCTTCTGGTCGAAGCCGGTTCCCACCTTGCCAGCATAGACGAGGCGCCCGTCCTCGTAGACGCCGACGAGGAGAGCGCCGATCCCGATGCGCGAGCCTTCCGGGTCGGTATAGCCGCCGATCACCACTTCCTGCCGCTTGACGCACTTGATCTTGAGCCAGTCCGCGCCTCGCGTGCTCCGGTATTGCGCATCCCGTCGCTTCGCGACCACGCCTTCGAGCCCGAGCCGGCAGGCATGCGTGAAGAAATCCGGCCCGTCGCCGGCCACGTGATCGCTGTATCGCACCGACCCTGACTTGCCGTTGCCCGACGCGAGCAGACGCTCGAGCACCGCCTTGCGCTCTTCGAGCCGGGCCCCCGTGAGATCCCAGCCATTCAGGTGCAGAAGATCGAAGACCATGTAGACGAGCTGGCCGCGACCCGTGCCCGAGAGGAAATTCTGCAGGGCCTGAAAGCTGGTGGTGCCGTCGGGGTGGAGCACCGCGATCTCGCCGTCGAGCATCGCCCGCTCGGCGAGAAGATGCCCCACCGCCTCGGCAATGCTGGGGAACTTCTCGGTCCAGTCGCGCCCGTTGCGGCTCAGAAGCCTGACGCGCCCATGATCGAGCCGGGCGAGAATGCGATAGCCGTCGTATTTCATCTCGTGGAGCCAGGCATCTCCGCTCGGGGCCTGGCTCACGAGAGTGGCGAGCTGGGGTGGAACGAACTTCGGAAGCGCCGCGTGGCGGGCTCCGGGCACGTCGGCGACCGAGACGGGCGCGTGACCGCGGCTCCGGCGCGCCGGGGCCGGGCGAGGCGCGGCCGGCGGCTTCCGCGGGGTGGCGGTCTTCTTGCCGCCGTCCCCATCGGAGTGCCACACGCGGTCCTCGGCGGCGGCAATTTCCTCCAGCGTTCTCCCCGTGAGCACGCTCTTGGGTTTGAGCTCGACGACGTTGGCCGAGCGCCCGGAGCGCGCCTCGGCATCGCGCTCCTTTATCAGGAGCCAGCTCCGTCCGCTGTCGTCGCCACGACGCCCGCCTCGGATCCTCACGAGCGCCCAGCCCCCGCGGAGCTTTTCGCCCTTGAGAACGAACTTGAGGTTGCCGGCCCGGTAGGCCTGGTGAGGATCGCCGACGGGCTCCCAGGTGCCGCGATCCCACAGGAGCACCGTCCCGCCTCCGTACTCGCCTTTCGGGATGATGCCCTCGAAGCTGCCGTATTCGAGCGGGTGGTCCTCCACGTGCATGGCGAGGCGCTTGTCGGCGGGGTCCAGGCTCGGCCCTTTGGGCACCGCCCAGCTCTTCAGCACTCCGTCGAGCTCGAGCCGGAAATCGTAGTGCAGCCGGCTCGCCGCGTGCTTCTGGACGACGAAGAGGAGCTCGCCCTTGCGACGCCGGGGCGCGGCTTTGCCCGAGGGTTCTGGAGTTTTCTTGAAGTTGCGCTTTCGACGATACTCGCGCAATCCCATGGGTTCATCTTTCCACGGGTGGCCCTCTCCGTCTACCGGAAGCCCCAGAGCTTCCGGAGCGGCTTGACGCGGCCGCTGTTGCCGGAGCAGTATCTCCGCCGAGGGTCGATCTTCTGAAGGCGATAGGCCGGACCAACTGAAGCTGGCGACGAGGAGGGGAAGTCATGAGATTACTCAGCGACCGCGAGCGGAAGGCATTGCGGGGGGCGGAGACGGCATCCTTTCCCGGCCCGATTCCCACCCAGAGCGTCTCCAGCGATGAGTTCATGCCGGCGCCCCAGACCGACAAGCAACGCCGCGTGGAGACGCGGATCAAGGACTGGGGGGGCGAGCTGGCGAAGAAGCATGGGATGTCCCGCCGGCACTTCCTCGCCACTGCCTCCGGCATGGCCACGGCGTTCCTCGCCATGAACGAGGTCTACGGCCCGCTCTACGGGGTGAGCCGGGCCGAGGCCGTCGACCGCGCCATGGCCGCCGAGCGGGCGGATTCGCTTAAGGGCCAGTTCGTGATGGACTGCCACACGCATTTCCTGCGCGATGACACGCGCATCCAGACCTTCGTCATGCAGCGCCAGGCCGTGGGGAAGGCGGGATGGAATCCCGCGCTGTCCGGCAAGGAGCAGACGATCGAGGACCTGAAGTTCGCGAACTACTACAAGGAGGTCTTTCTCGATAGCGACACCAAGGTCGCGCTGATCTCGGGGGCGCCGTCGGACATCGCGCAAGACTGGTTCCTCACCAACGAGATGAAGGCGGAGGCGCGCGCGCGGGTGAACCGGGAGGCGGGGTCCCGCCGGATGCTGAGCCATGCCATCTTCACCCCGGGGCAGCCCGGCTGGCTGGAAGCGATCGACCGGGCGATCAGCGACCTGAAGCCTGACTCGTTCAAGGGCTATACCATCGGCGACAACACGAACAAGAAGCTCAGCCAGTATCCGTGGCGCATGGACGACACCAAGGTCACTTACAAGGCCTACGAGAAGTTCCTCAAGGCGGGTTTGGTGAACGTCTGTGTCCACAAGGGGCTCTTCCCGCCGTCCGTCGAGCAGCAATTTCCACACCTCCTCGCCTACTCGGACGTCCGGGACGTGGGCAAGGCGGCCAAGGACTGGCCGCAGCTCAACTTCATCATCTATCACTCGGCCTATCGATTCGCGGGCGGGGGAAAGGTCGAAGCGGCCTGGGCCCAGTTCGAGCAGACCGGACGCATCGAGTGGGTGACCGACCTCGCCGAGATCCCATCGAAGTTCGGCGTGACCAACGTCTACGGCGACCTCGGCCAGATCTTCGCCCAGAGCACCATTGCCGACCCGCGGGTCGCCGCGGCCATGATGGGACAGCTCGTGCGCGGGCTGGGCGCGGACCGCGTCGTGTGGGGCTCGGACGCCATCTGGACCGGCTCGCCTCAGTGGCAGATCGAGGCGCTCCGGCGTCTGGAGATCCCCGAGGACATGCAGAAGAAGCACGGATTCAAGCCCCTGGGAGCGGCCGACGGACCCGTCAAGAGCGCCATCCTGGGCGAGACCAATGCCCGACTCTACAAGTACGAGAAGCGGGCCGCTCTGGCTACCGACCGTCTCTCGGCCTTGAAGAGCGAGTACGAGAAGGAGGGCGGGACCCGCAGCAACCTGCGCTACGGGTATGTCCTTCCCTCGCGCCTCTCGGCATGAAGCTCGGCGGGAAGACGGCCTTCATCACGGGGGCCAGCCGCAACATCGGCCGCGCCATCGCGCTGGCCTTCGCCGCCGAGGGCGCGGATCTCATCGTCAACACGCGGGTGAACCGGGACGAGCTGGAAGCGGTGGCCGAGGAGTGCCGCAAGGCCGGGGTGCGTGCCGTCCCCGCCCTCGGCGACATCGCCGATGCCGCGGCCGTGGACCTCATGGTGAAGGAGGGGCTGGCGGAGCTGGGGGCCATCGACATTCTCGTGTGCAATGCGGCCATCCGGCCCCACAAGTCCATGGCGGAGACCTCGCTCGAGGACTGGCATCACGTGATGGGCGTCAATCTCCACTCCGCCTTCTACCTCGCGCGCGCCGTCATACCGGGCATGAAGGAGCGGAGGCGGGGCAGCATCATCGCGATCGGCGGGCAGTCGAGCCTGACCGGTCGGCCGAACACCGCCGCGGTGACCGCGGCCAAGACGGGAATGCTCGGCTTCGTGCGGGCCCTCGCCGCCGAGCTGGGGCCGTTCGGCATTCGCGCCAATGTGGTCATCCCGGGCACCATGGACACCGAGCGGCGCTATGCCGAGTGGTATCCGACGCCGCCGGGGGCGCCGGAGCAGCTCAAGCAAATCCCGCTGGGGCGGCTGGGGCGGCCCGAGGAGATTGCCGACGCCTGCGTGTTTCTCGCCTCGGATGCCTCGGCCTATATCACCGGGGACGAGATCCGCGTGATGGGGGGGCGGATCATTGGATAGCAGCAGTTGGGGCTAGTGACATCAGCTCGTCCGAGCGCGGACGACCAGGAGGCGCGATGAGACGGAAAGCTTCGCCTACGAGCCGGTGGCTGGCCCTCGCCATCGCCGGGCTGGGGATGTGGACCTGGACAACTTCGGCCCAGGCCGCGGAGATCAAGGTGCTGAGCGCTGGTGCCGTGAAGGGTATCGTGACGGAGCTCGCGGAGACATTCCGACAGGAGACGGGCCACACGGTCACCATCACGCCGGGGACGGCGGGCGAGCTGAGGCAGAAAGTCGAGGCGGGCGATTCTGCGGATGTGGTCATCGTCACCGACACCGTGCTGGAGCAGCTCGCGGCGAAGCGGCTCGTGGTGGCGGACACGCGGGCCGACTTGGCCCGGACGGCCATCGGGGTCGCGGTACGCGAGGGCGCCCCCCTTCCCGACATCTCGACGGTAGAGGCGTTCAAGCAGACGGTGCTGGCCGCGAAGTCGCTCGTGTACACGGATCCGGGCCGCGGCGCCACCAGCGGGATTCACTTCGCCGGGGTCCTCCAGCGCCTGGGCATTGCCGATGCGGTGAAGGACAAGACGGTGCTCTGGCCGGGCGGCTACGCGGCGGAGGCGATCGTGAAGGGCCAGGCCGAGCTCTGCGTGCATCAGATCAGCGAGATCCTCCCCGTGAAGGGCGTGACGCTCGTGGGGCCGCTGCCGAGGGAGCTTCAGAAGATCACCACCTATTCCGCCGCCATTTCCACACGGGCGGCCACCCCCGAGACGGCGCGTTCTTTCATCGCGTTCGTGACCAGACCCTCCTTCAAGCAAAAATTCGTCGTTGCGGGTCTCGACTACCGCGAGTGAGGACCGAATCATGACCGATCGACCGATACGCGTGGGGTTCGTGGGAGCCGGCAAGAACACCAAGCTCCACCACATTCCGAAGCTCAAGGCGCAGCCTGGCGTCGAGCTGGTGTCCGTGGCCAATCGCAGCAAGGAATCGGGCGAGCGCGTGGCCAGCGAGTTCGGCATCGGCCGGGTCCACGGGGACTGGCGGGAGGTGGTGGGGGCCAAGGACATCGACGCGGTCTGCATCGGTACCTGGCCCTACATGCACTGTGAGATCACCCTGGCCGCCCTCGAGCAGGGCAAGCACGTCCTCTGCGAGGCGCGCATGGCCATGAATGCCGCCGAGGGGCGGCGCATGCTCGAGGCCTCGCGACGGGCGCCCCACCTGATCACCCAGCTCGTGCCCTCGCCCCCCACCCTCGAGGTCGACTCGACTCTGCAGTCCCTGCTGGGCGAGGGGTATGTCGGTGAGGTGCTCGCCGTCGAGCTGCAGACCACCCAGGGCGGCCGTTTCGTCGAGCGCGAGGAGCCGCTGCACTGGCGCCAAGACGTGTCGCTCAGCGGAAACAATGTCCTCAACATGGGCATCTGGTACGAAGCGATGATGCGCTGGCTGGGTCCGCTCCAGCGCGTGACGGCCATGACCAAGATCGCCGTGCCACGACGGCGCGACGCCAAAGGCGCCCTGCAGGATGTCAAGGTGGCCGATCACATAGACATCCTGGGAGCCCTCCGGGGCGGCGGCGTCGCCCACCTTCGCTTCAGCGCGGTCACGGCGTTCGGGCCGCAGTCCGAGGTGTGGATCTTCGGCAGCGAGGGGACGCTGCGGCTCGAGGCGGACGCCAAGCGCGTGTCCGGCGGGCGGCGCGGCGACAAGGAGCTGCGGGAGATCCCCATTCCCAAGGAGAAGCGGATCGGCTGGCGCGTCGAGGAGGAGTTCGTCAACGCCATCCGTGGCCGCGAGAAGATCTCGCGCACCAACTTCGAGGACGGCGTGCGCTACATGGAGTTCACCGACGCCGTGGCTCGGAGCGTTGCCTCCGGCAAGACCGAGAACGTCGCCGACCTCTAGAATCACCCCTCACCCTGCCCTCTCCCCCTCTGGGGGCGAGGGATCAAAATGAATCCCTCTCCCTCGGAGAGGGAGAGGGTGGGTGAGGGTGGGGTGAGGGGTGGCGTTGTCTCGCGAATGACCCAGGCTAAGGAGCGAGGAGGAAGGGGACGTCCGCGCTCTTCGCCACTGATCTGAGCTGCTCCATCAGGTCGTCGGGGACGGGCACCCCGTTCTGAAGCCGCTCCTTCCGCGTGGCCATCTCCGGGTCGCCTGCCACGAGCACGGGCTGGTCCGGATCGGCCCGCTTGGCGTCGTGCAGCACGTCGATCACCTCGTCGAGATCCCGCTCGAACTCGCCCTCCGCGCGGAAAGCCCGCGGATTGATGGCCATGAAGAAGTGGCCGATATTGTGGGGATCCGATTCTCGCTGCGTGCGCTTGCGAATCGGCGAGAACGAGGCGCCGGAGAGCGCTCCGCCGAGTATGTGCACGAGGACGGCCAGGCCGTAGCCCTTGTGACCGCCCAGGTCACGCGTGCCGCCGAGAGGCGTGATACCGCCCTCCGGCTTTTCGAAGACATGGCTGAATGCCTCCACGGGGTCCGTCACTGCCTGGCCGCTCGCGTCGACCACCCAGCCCGGGGGCAGCGACTTGTGGTTGAGCTTGTAGACCTTGACCTTTCCCGCCGCCACCGTGGTCGTGGCCATGTCGAGCTGAAAGGGCGGATTGCGCCGGGCCGGCGCCGCGAAGGCGAGCGGGTTCGTGCCCATGATGGGCTCCGCAGCGAATGTCGGCACCAGGGTCACGCCCCGGGTGGACGCGGTGACCATGCCGATGACGCCACGATCGGCCGCGATCTTCGAGTAGCAGCCGGCGGCGCCGAAGTGGTGGGAGTTGAACACCGACACCACGGCCACCCCGGTGACGAGGCACTTGTCGACGGCGAGGTTCATGGCGTGCACGGAAATGGGATGGCCGAGCGAAGCGTCCGCGTCGATGAGGGCCATGGCCGCTCCGTCGCGCACCGTCTTGAACACCGGGTGCATGTTGAGGCGGCCCCGGCGGAATTCCTGGTCGTAGCTGGGCAGCATCGAGATGCCGTGAGAATCGACGCCGCGCAGGTCGGTCTCCACCATCATCTCCGCCGTGGTGTCGGCATGCGGCGGGGACATGCCCCAGGCGCGAAACACGGACACGAGCTGCTGGCGGATCTGTTCCGAGGGGACTCGCATGGCTTGGCTCCCGAGCTGGGGTCTGCTCATTTGGCGGCGGCGCCGTGAATGGGAAAGGCGGGCGGGATGATCCGGTCCACGGACGCGCCATCCCAGCGCCAGGTGGGCACGTGGGTCCAGAAGCGCTGGGTCACCTGGCGGGCCTTGGCATACACCTCGTCCTCGTCGATCCGGGTGGTGCGACCGCCCTGGACGAGGATCTTGCCGTCCACGATCACCGTGTCCACGTCGCGCCCGGACCCGGCGTCGATCAGGGCCTTGATGGGATCGGCGTAGACGGGGGCGCCGAGATGGTCGAGGTTGATGAGGAGGATGTCGGCCTTGGCGCCGGGAGCGAGGCGCCCGAGGTCGTCGCGGCGCAGGAACTTGCAGCCTCCGAGGGTGGCGGCATTGAAGACGTCGCGATGCTGGCCCGCCTGGTAGTTCGCGTCGGCGACCTTGGCCAGGATGGACGCCCAGCGTAGCTCCGCCACCATGTCCATGGGGAAGGTGTCGGTACCGATGGCGAGGTTCACCCCCGCATCGAGGTAGCGCTGGAAGGAGCACAGGATCATGGCCATCTTGGCGTACTTGTACGGACAGTGCCCCACGGTGGCGCCGCGCTCCGCGAGCACGCGGAGGTCGTCTCCGAACGGGTAATGGCTCCAGGCATGCGCCGTGGTGAAGACGGCGTGGCCGATGAGGGCGCGATCGTCGAGGAATCCGATATCGGCGAGGAACTGGATGGGCGTCTTGCGGTACTCGTCCATGATCCGCTGGAACTCCACGAGGTTGCCCCCCGCGTGCGTGTGCACGGGCACGTCCAGCTCCTGCGCGGCGTCCTTGCACGCGCGCAGCAAGGGTTCGCTGCACGTCTCGACCTGAGACGGGTTGAGCATGCCGCGAAGCCGCCCCTGCGCGGCGCCATCGTACTCGCGGATGAAGGCCACGGCGTCCTTCAGTCCTTGCATGCCGAGATTGGTGTCATGGTCGTAATAGAGGCGGCCCTGGGCGTCGGTGAAGGTGTTGCGATCGCGGAAGGGCGGGCTGCCGTACACGCGCACGCCCAGCTCGTCGATCAGACGCACGTACCCTTCCCAGTCCCCGCGCTGGCCCCCCACGTCGATGATGGTGGTGGTGCCTTGCCGGAGGGCGTGGAGGAAGACGAAGGTGCGGAGGGCGGCCACCGCCTCGGGCGGCGGCGGGGTCATCTTGCCTTTCAGCGGCGCGGCGAAGCTCATGTAGTTCGAGGTGCGGTAGTCGTTCTTCGCCATGTCGAGGAGGAGATAGTCGCCCGCGTTGCCGGTCGTGTGGACATGGGTATTGATGAAGCCTGGCGAGACGAGCTTGCCCCGCGCGGAGAGGCGGGTGTCGGCCGGGCCCGCGTACGATCCGCCGGCATGCACGATGCGGTCGTCGTCGAAGACCACGCTGCCCTGCTCGTATACCTCGTGACTCTTGCCGTTGAACGCGACCACCCAGCCGCCTTCGATGAGCGTCCTCATGGCCTGACCTCCCTGAAGAGGGGAACCCGCGGAACCGGCCCCCCGTCGATAGCAACCCGGGCCCGTGATGTCAAGATGGAGAGGCTGGCCTGGCCTCGAAAGCGGGCGGGGCCCGTGCGGCTCTTGACCGGCCACGCGGGCGTGGGTAGTCTTGGCGGACCTGCGGCGACCGCAGAGAGGAGTGACGGCATGACCACGGGGCAGGTGACGGCCGGGCGCGTCTCCCCGCGCCTCGAGCCCCGCTCCCGGGAGATCGGTCTCCTCGGCTGAGCCAAGCCCGTGGGCGGAGCTCGGGCTCCCGCCCCCCTCTATGCTTTGTCGAAGAGCTTGAGGGCGAGGGCCCCGTGCGTCACCGCCGCGCCGGCGCGCAGGGCGGCGGCGATGAAGGCCGCCTCCGTGACCTGCTCGCGGGTGGCCCCCGCCTGCTTGGCGTTGCGCGTGTGGACATCCAGGCAGTACGGGCACTGGGTGGTGCAGGCGACGGCGAGGGCGATCAGCTCGCGATACTTGCGCGGAATGCTGCCGTCGTCCCGCCCCACGATGGAATCCAGCTCGACAAAACCCTTGAATTCCGCGGGGGCGAGCTTCTTGAACTCCCCGAGAACCTTGAGGTCATCGGTGTCGTGATAGTGGCTCATGCGGTTCCCCCTCGTTGAATCGCTGGGTGAGAATCAGCCCGACATGGGACAGGTGTGCGCGGGTATACCCTCGTCTAGGAACCGGGAATCGTGATGACATCGGGGAGATATTGTGATGACGCGCCGTAAAATTGCTGGTGTGGTGGCCCTCGCCGCCTTGCTGATGCCGACTCCCGCCGGCGCGGCGTGCGCCCGGTCCAGCCTTCCCCGCGACGCGCCGATGGTCCTGGTGCTCTCGGGCGGAGGCGCCAAGGGCGCCTACGAGGCCGGCGTGGCCGCGGCCTTCGTGGAGCGCGGGCTGCCGATCCGCCTGGTGGCCGGCTCGTCGGCGGGAGCGCTCAATGCCGCCATGGTCGCCAGCGGCCGGGCTGATCGGCTGGAGACGATGTGGCGCACCGTCCAGCGCGAGCGGGTCTACACGCTGCGCGCATCTGTGTTCTTCGCAGGTTTCCTGCCGGGCTGGCTCACCCTCTTTGCCCTCAACGAGATCAGCTCGCTCTTCGATCCCGCCCCGCTTCGTGAGCTGATCACCACCTCCCTCGACTTCGACCGCATTCGCGCGTCCCCCCTGCGTCTCCTCGTGACGGCCACGGACCTGGCCAGCCGCGAGAAGCGCGTGTTCGACAACCAAACCGTCACCGTGGATGCCCTCATGGCCGCCGCGGCCGTCCCGGGACTCTTCCCGCCCGTGGAGGTGGACGGCACCCTCCTCGTGGACGGCGGGCTGACGGGTCGCGCGCCGGTCCTGGAAGCGCTCGAAGCGGATGCCTCCGTGGGTCGCGCGGTGGTGGTGATGAGCTATGCGCCGACGGAGCGCGGGGCGGAGCCCACGACGATGCGCAGGGCCCTCGAGGAGAGCTTCGAGCTCATGATGATCCAGCAGATCCGACGAGACACCGAGCTGGCCAGGCTCCGGCACCCGGCCGTGGACGTCCAGCTCCTGGCGCCCTCGTCGCCGCTCCTCCTCCGGCCCCTCGACTTCGACGCCGAGGCCATCACGCGTCTGCTCGCCCTCGGGCGCGCCGACGCCCTCACCTGCCTCGAAGCGTGGGACCGCCGCTGAGGACCTGCCGTGATTGCCGAAGCCCAGCGCGCGAGGACCTTCCGCGTTCGAGCGCCGGCTTCGCCGGCGCAATGTGATTCTGGGGGGAGGTTCGGAAGGGGGACGGAGCCCCCTCCGAACTAAATTAGCCCGTAGAACTTGCCCGCGTTCTCGCAGGTCATCTTGTGAGTCAGCTCGGCGGGCAGATGGCCGAACTGCTCGTCGATGTATTTCGACGACTCCGGCCACACGCCGTCACCGTGCGGATAGTCCGAGCCCCACATCAGCGATTCGACACCCATGTCGTCGATGAGCTTGGTGCCGATGCGGTCGAACTGGAAGGTGGCCTTGCACTGGCGGCGCCAGTAGTCGCTCGGCTTCATCTTGAGGCCGAGGTCGTGGAAGCGGTCCTCCCATTCGAAGTCCATCCGGTCGAGCGCGTAGGGCACCCAGCCGATACCGCTCTCTCCGAAGGCGATGCGCACCCGGGGATAGCGCTCGAGGACGGCGCTGCCGATGATGGCGGCCAGGATGTTGACGAGGTTCATCTGGAAGGCGGACACCACGGTGAAGAAGGCGGCCCGACGGACGCGGCCCTGCGCCTTGTCGAGCACGCTCGGATCGAGGGCGGGGAAGGTGTGGAAGTGCAGGGGCAGGCCCACGTCGTTGACGGCCTGCCAGAGCGGCTCCCAGATGGGGTGCCACATCGGCTCCATGTCCCACGAGCAGGAGAGCTCCACGCCGCGGAGGCCGAGCCTGGCCACCCGGTAGATCTCCTTCACGGCGGCGTCGATGTCGCCGTAGGGCAGGCAGGCCAGGCCGATGAAGCGGCCGGGATCGTGGCGGCAGAAGTCCACGAGCCAGTCGTTGTAGATGCGGAACATCTCCGTGGCCGCTTCGTGATCGCGGAGGCGGGTGGCCGCGCCGAGAATGCCGTACATCACTTCGGCCTGGACGCCGTCGCGGTCCATGTCCTTGGCCCGCAGCGCGGGGTCAGACACGCGCCGGATGCCCTTCTTGCCGTCGTCGTAGAGTCCGGTGGCCGCCATGACGTCCACCCGGTGATGCTGGCCGGGCACATATTTCTGGCCGGCCGGCCCCACCCCGTTGACGAGGCCGAAAGACGTGCCGTTCTTGCAGGTCCAGTACGGTCCGTCCGGCCCTTCTGCCGTGAAGGGCATGCGGTCCTTGAGGGCCGCCGAAGCATTCGAGGTGAAAAGATCCGGCGGCATCCAGGGAAGGTCGAGGTGGCAGTCGGCGGAAATCCTCGTGTAGCTCATGTCGCTCCTCCGCGGTGAAGGCTCTCTCGCTCGGCCGCGCCGGGATGCTCAAAGGGCCGGATGCGCCCACGCTAGCACAGACTCGGCGATTTCGCTTCCCAGCGGTAGAGCAGGGGTTACCGGCGGGTCTGACCGATGCGATTCCGGGGCAGAGCGGGCGCGCTTTCCGTGATCCCTCTCCCCCCTCGGGGGAGAGGGCAGGGTGAGGGGGCAAAGGGTACGCGTGATCGATCGAGCCCCTCACCCTGACCCTCTCCCCAGAGGGGAGAGGGATGAAGAAAGGCACGTGAAACGTACGTTCTGCTACGAGGTCGCGCGCGCTCGGGGCTTCAAGAGCTTCGCGCGAAGCTCTTCCACTTGCTGGGGAAACGGCGTGCCGCCTCGTGCGGTCATCGGCGTCTGCTCGGCAAGGCCCGTGTGAAGCTCGACGAAGACAGGACCTTCCGTCTTGAGCAGCTCGGGAAGCCGTCGCTTGAAGTCGTCGATGTCGCGGATGGCAGAGGCATGACGATAGCCCGCGGCCTTGGCCATCATGACGAAGTCGACGGTGAGGCCGCCCGGGATGACCTGAGCGCCCGACGTGTGATAGACGCCGTTCTTGAAGAGGAGGTGCACGAGGTTCCGCGGGGCGGCGCCCGCGACCGTGGCGAGCGATCCGAGCTGCATGAGGAGCGAGCCGTCTCCATCGAAGACGATGACGCGCCGATCTGGCCGGGCCAGAGCAATCCCCAGGCCGAGAGAGGACGCGCCGCCCATGAAACCGGCGCAGGTGGCGGACAGATCATCGGGAGCGATGGTGCGCCAGGCCGGCGCCGTGGTCATGGTCGGGATGCAGACGGCGGTGCCGCGCTGAGCCGCGATGAGGCTCAGGACTTCTTCTGGCTTCATAGCCATTTTAGTTTGATCTGGGAGGGAGCGGCGTCGCTCCTCCCCCAGACCCCCCCCACCACATTTACCTGACCCATTGTGGGTGATTCGGATCGTGTCCTCATTAGATGGTCTCCAGCCCGACGAGGACGGCGGTGGGGCCGCGCCGCTGGCGGCTCAGCCGGTAGTACTCGGGAATCAGGCGCACGTCGTTGGGGCCCTCGAGCCGCGCATGCGGGACTCCGAAGGTATCGAGGAGCGGCTCGCAGTAACGGACCATGGAGTGGCGCGACTCCTTCGGATCCTTGTCCTTCTCGCGGCTCAGGAGCCCGATCATGTAGAAGACGGGCACCCGGCCGTCCATGGCCACGCCCCGGAGCGTGTTGATGGAGGCATAGAGGCCCGCGTGCTGGATCATGAGCACTACCGGCTCGCCGCCGATGTGAAGCCCCGCCGCGATGGTGGTGGCCTCGTCCTCCGTGGCGCAGGTGACGACGCGGATGGCCTCTTCCTTGTCGAGCGCGGCGAGCACCGATTTCTGGTGGGTGTCCGGCACGCTCAGGATCCAGCCGAGGTGGCTGTGGCGCGGGGGCTCGGCGACTTCCGCAGCGAGGGCGGCGCGCGCCTCGCGGAAGGTGTCCTTCAGCGTGTCGATGATGAGCGGGGCGGGAATGGATTCGGCCATGGATCTCCCCTTCGAGTCGTTGCGGTACCGGCTAGAGATGCGGTAAGACGGCGGCCGCGAAGAGCCGTGTACCTTCCGGGCGTGGCGCGTCGGCGAAGTTCACGGTGAGCCGGCGGGCCCCGCGCTTGATGATGCCGAGGAGGGCGTCGGTGACCTGGGCCGGCGTGCCCGCGAGGCGGATGTCCTGCATGGGCCGGATATGGGGCTGCGTCTTGAGTCGCTCCACCTCGCCCTCCGTCTCGGCGATCAGGATGCCCGCGCGGAGGACCTGGACGATCTCGTCATAGTCGCGGCCGACTTCCTTGCAGTGGGTCTTGAGCACCTCCTGCTTGTGGGCGTACGTCGCGTCGTCGCGGAAGCTGTAGTTCCACCAGTCCGCGTGCTTGGCCACGGCGCGCAGCAGATACTTCTCGCCGTGGCCGCCCACCACGACGGGCGGGAGGGGATCGGGCCTGGGCTCGCAGTAGGCGCCGCTGATCTGGTAGTGCTCGCCCTTGTAGCTCGCGGGCGAGGTCGTCCACATGAGCCGGATCAGCTCGATGGCCTCGCACATCTGGGCGATGCGCACGGGCGTGGGCGGGAAGGGCCAGCCGTAGGCGCGATACTCCTCTTCGTTCCAGCCGGCGCCGATGCCCAGGACCACGCGGCCTCCGGAGAGGGCATGAGCGGTCGCCACCATCTTGGCCAGGTGCGCGGGATTGCGGAAGCTGTTGCAGATCACCTCGTGGGTGCACATCTTGTCGGGATAGCGGGCGAGGGCATACGCGAGGAGCGTCCAGCCCTCGGCGACCTTGTGAGCGCCGTACTGCACGTGATCGGGAAACCAGAGCGATTCGAAGGGCCCGACGGTCTGGTCGAGATACGGAAAGGTGTCCTCCATCAGCCTCGACCAGACATTGAGACCCACGGGGATGGGCATGGACGGCTCCTCAGAACCAGCTGGATTTGTCGACCACGTTGCGCAGCGGCTGCCCGGCCAGGAAGCTCCGGCAATTGTCACGGAGGATCTCGTAGCGTCGGTCGTCGAGATAGGGACCATAGCCCGCCGTGTGAGGCGTGATCAGCACTCCCGGCATCGTCCAGAGGGGATGCGTGGCGGGAAGCGGCTCCTGTTCGAAGACGTCGAGCCCGGCCCCGGCGATCTCTCCGGCCTTGAGCGCGGCCACGAGGTCATCGAGGCGGGTGGTCATGCCGCGTCCGATGTTGATGAAGAACGCGGTGCGCTTCATCCGCTGGAAGCGCGCGCGGTTCATGAAGCCTTCGGTAGCGGGGGTGTGCGGGACGGTCAGGATCACGAAGTCGGCCTGCGGCAGCAGGGCGTCGAGCGCGTCGGCGCCGTGGAGGGCCGTCACGCCCGGCGGCGTGTCTCGGCGGCGCGCGTCCACGCCGATCACGCGCATCCCGAAGGCCGAGGCGAGCCGGGCCACTTCCGCGCCTATCCCGCCCACCCCGACGATGAGCGCCGTCGCCTCGGGCAGATGAATCACGCCGGTGTCGTGCGCCCCCGGGCGCCACTCCTGCTTCAGCTGACGGGGCAGGTACTGATGCAGTCCGCGCGCAAAGGCCAGGACGAAGGCCATGATGTGCGCGGCGATATGGTCGTTATAGATCTCGCGGAAATTGGTGACGACCACCGGATGGTCGATCAGCTCCGGGTAATACCACCCCGCGGGCGGCGCCGCCTGGGGCGCCTGCAGCCAGCGGAGGCGCGTGGCCGCGGGCAGGAGCGCGCGGGGCAGGGTGCCGAAGGCGCAGTCGGCCTCGGCGATGGCCTGGGCGGCCTTGTCGGCGTCCTCGGCAACGACGACAGAGACATCGGGCACCTCGAGGGCGAGCCGCGCCGCCCACTGGTGCGTCGTCTTGGTCTGGGGCGGCAGCATGAGGAGGTTGGCGGGCATCGGGCCTCGACATTACGCGATCCCGCCTCGCTCGGTCAACGGCCGCTGAAAAAGGCCCATCTGCGGGAGTGCGGCGCCCTCGATCGCACGCTCAACGTACGTGGCAGTTCGAGCTGAGAGGCGCAGCCACGAGGCGAGGGCTGAGTGAGAACTACGCCTCGCGTGCGGATCAACTCAGCCCTCGTCTCGCGTCGGCCAATGGCCGCCGCTCAACTCGAACTGCGGGGCGCCGCCTCGCATCTGGACCTTTTTGAGCGGCCGACTAGGCGATCTTGATGATGCCGGGCTCGACCGTGGTGAAGCGGCCGGCGACCTCGGGATCGTGGCCGGCCACGATGAGCTTCTCGGCCCCCGCCAGCGCGTGGATGGTCTCGAAGGCCTCGAGCATCTCGGGAAGGCTGGTGATGATCTGCACGGGCTGGCGCGTCTCGACGTTGCGGTAGAAGTGGGAGGCATCGGAGGTCAGGACCACGGTGCCGCGCGCGGTCTTGACGGTGACGATCTGCAGGCCGGCGGTGTGGCCGCCCACGCGATGGACGCGAATCCCCGGCAGCACGTCCTGGTCGCCGTCGAGGATGCGGATGCGATTGGCGTAGTTGAGCGTCACCAGGCCGGCCAGGGCATTGACGTTGGCCGACCCGCGGAAGGCCGGCATCGACCCGTAGCGCCCCGTCCAGAACGCCACCTCCTCTCGCTGGATCCAGAACTCGGCGCTCGGGAAGAGGCTGTGTCCGGCCCAGTGGTCGTAGTGGAGGTGGGTGATGAGCGACACCGGCACGTCGGCGGCCTTGACGCCGGCGCGCTCGACCGCTGCCGCCGGGGTGATGTAATTTCGGATGCCGCGGGCCTGGGCATCGTCGTCGAGGAAGCCCGTGTCCACGAGGATCGGGTGGGGGCCACCCAGGATGAGCCACACGAAGTAGTGGAGGGTGATCGGCGCGTGCGACGACTCGCGGTAGAAGAACTGGCAGGCCGTAGTGTCCCGCTCGCCGTACTTGAGGGCGTAGACCTCGTACATGTGTGTCCTCTCGTGCTGCTGGACGGGCTCAGCTCAGGGTGGCGCCCTGGGCATTGACGTAGACGGAGTAGAGAGACTGGCTGCTCGCCAGGAAGAGCCGGTTCCGCTTGGGGCCGCCGAAGCAGAGATTGGCGCAGCGCTCGGGAAGCAGGATGCGCCCGATCAGCTTGGCCTCGGGATTGAAGATGGCCACGCCGTCCTGCCCCTCGCCGCCGCCGAAGCCGCACCAGAGATTGCCCTCGGTGTCGCAGCGGAAGCCGTCCGGGACGCCCGTGCCCGTATTGATGAAGGGGCGCCCATTGGCGAGCTTGGTGCCGTTGTCCACCACGTCGAAGACGCGGATCTCTCGCGGGGTCGCCCCGCTGACCACCACGTAGAGCAGCTTCTCGTCGGGGGAGAAGCAGAGGCCGTTGGGCCGTGGAATATCTCCGGTCACCACCGTGGCCTGGCCGTTCTTATCGACGCGGTACACGTTGGTGGGCAGCTCGGGCGTGGCCGTGTGCCCTTCGTAGTTGCTGAGGATGCCGAAGGGCGGATCGGTGAACCAGATGGAGTCGTCCGACTTGACCACGACGTCGTTGGGGGAGTTCAGCGGTTTGCCCTGGAAGCGGTCCAGGACCACGGTGATGGTGCCGTCGTATTCGGTGCGCGTGACCCGCCGGCTGTCGTGCTCGCAGGTGACCAGCCGACCCTGGCGGTCACGTGTATTGCCGTTGGCGAAATTGGACGGCTTGCGGAAAACGCTGACCTGGCCCGTCTCCTCTTCCCACTTCATGATGCGGTTGTTGGGGATGTCGCTCCAGAGAAGGTAGCGGCCGTCCCCGAACCAGACCGGACCTTCAGACCAGCGGAAGCCGGTGGCGAGACGCTCGACGGCCGCGTTTCCGATCCGGTATTTCGCGAAGCTCTGGTCGACGATCTCGATGGCGGAGTCGGGGTATGGCGCCGGGCTCGACGCCCAGCGGCCCTGGCCCAGGGCCATGTCAGCGGGTGACGCGCGCGGCCTGCATGGCCTGCCACACGCGGTCGCTGGCCGCAGGCATGTCGAAGTCCCGGACGCCCACCGTCGCGAGAGCGTCCATGACCGCGTTCATGACTACCGGGAGCGCCCCGACTGTTCCCGCCTCGCCCGCGCCCTTGGCGCCCAGCGGGTTGAGCTTGGTCGGCACCGTGTTGCTGGCCACCGCGATGTCGCAGAAGGTGTCGGCGCGCGGCATGCCGTACTCCATGAACGAGGAGGTGAGGAGCTGGCCCGACTCCTGGTCGTACACGACCTGCTCCATCAAGGCCTGGCCCACGCCCTGGGCGATGCCGCCGTGGATCTGTCCTTTGAGGGTCAGGGGGTTGATGACCGTGCCGACATCGTCGACCACGGCATATTTGACGAGGGCGACCTCGCCCGTCTCCGTGTCGATCTCGACCTCGCAGACGTGGCAACCGTTGGGATAGGTGTCGGCCGGGGGCGAGAACGTTCCCGTCTCGTAGAACCCGGGCTCCACGCCGGCGGGAAGCTTGTCGAGCTGGAAGGCGGCGCGGGCCACCTCCTTGAGGACGACGGCGCGATCCGTCCCCTTCACGGCGAAGCGGCCGTCGGCGAACACGATGTCCGGCTCGGCCGCCTCCAGGAGGCGGGCGGCGATCTTCCGGCCCTTGGTGATGAGCTTGTCGGCGGCCATGGAGAGCGCGGTGCCCCCGATCACCGTCGAGCGCGAGCCCATGGAGCCGATGCCGAAGGCCACGCGGTCGGTGTCGCCGTCGATGTACCGGACCTCGTGCGGATCGAGGCCGAGCTTCTCGTGGGCGATCTGCTTGAATATGGTCTCGTGGCCCTGTCCCTGGTTCTTGGAGCCCATGAGGATCATGGCCGTTCCGCTCGGGTTGAAGCGGATCTCCGCGTACTCGAGCCCCGGGGCGGCGGCGCGCTCGATGGCGTTGACGATGCCGAGCCCGCGCAGCTTGCCGCGGCGCCGCGACTCCTCGCGCCGGGCCGGGAAGCCCGCCACGTCGGCCAGGGCGAGGGCCTGATCCATGCCCTTCTCGAACTCGCCGCAGTCGTACGTGACGCCGAATGATGTGCGGTAGGGCATGGCGGAGCCCGGGATGATGTTGATGCGACGAAGCTTCAGACGGTCCAGCCCCAGCTCGCGCGCGGCATCGTCGATGAGCCGCTCGATGACGTAGATGGCTTCGGGGCGGCCCGCCCCTCGATACGGCGCCGTCGAATTGCAATTGGTCAGGACACCCGTGACCTGCACGTGGGCGGCGGGGATGGTGTAGACGCCCACGAGGGTGACCACGTTGGAGAAGCTCGCGAGCAGGTTCCGATCCGACGAGATGTAGGCGCCCAGATTGGCCGTGGTGCGCACGCGCAGGGCGAGGAAGCGTCCCTCGGCATCGAGGGCCAGCTCCGCCTCGCTGATGTTGTCGCGCGCGTGCTCGTCGGCCGGGATGGCTTCGTGACGCTCGCAGGCCCACTTCACGGGGCGGCGGAGCTTGCGCGCGGCCCACAGGACGAGCCGGTGCTCGGGATACTGCCAGCCCTTGGTCCCGAAGCCCCCCCCGATGTCGCCGGCGATGACGCGGATCTGGTGCTCGGGGATCTGGAAGACCATGCTGGCCAGGGCGTTGCGCACGCGGTGCGGATACTGGACATCCGCATAGAGGGTGTAGCGATCCTCGCCGGGATCGTAGACGCCCAGCGCCCCGCGCGGCTCCATGTACTGGGCGTGCACGCGGGTGATGACGTAGCGGCGGCGGACGACGTGCGCCGCGCGCGCGAAGGCGGCCTCCACGGCGGCCTTGTCCCCCGCCTCGTAGACGTTGCTGACGTTGTCGGGGCACTCGTCCCACACGGGCGCGCTCCCGGGTCCCGCAGCGGCCGTGGAAGTGACCGAGGGCAGGGGATCGTAGTCGACCTGGACGAGGTCGGCGGCGTCCTTGGCCTGGGCCAGGGTCTCGGCGATCACGAAGGCGATGGGATCGCCGACATAGCGCACGCGCTCCTGCGAGAGGCCGCGATGGGGCGGGGCGAACATGGGCGCGCCGTCGGGCCGCTTCCGGCGGAGGTTCATCTTCATGGTGCCGAGGCCGTCGCGCTCGACGTCGGCGCCCGTATAGACGGCGAGGACGCCCGGCGCCTTGAGCGCCCGATCCACGTCGATGACGCGAATCCTCGCGTGGGCGTGCGGCGAGCGGAGGACGATCGCGTGAGCCTGACCGGGAAGATTGACGTCGTTGAGATAGCGACCTTCGCCCTTGAGGAGGCGGACGTCCTCGAAGCGTGTCACCGACTGGCCGATGCCGAACTTTGCCATCGAAGCGGTCAGATGGTGAATCGGCGCCTGAAGACCCGGCGGATCAGGTAGGGATTGGCCCCGAGCTCGTAGAGCTTGCCGATATCGCCGGCCTTGAGGGCGGCGCGCTCCGCGGGACTGAGCTCGTGTCCCGTCAGCTCCTGGTCGGTGAGGGATTCCTTCATCTGGTGCTGGCGCGCGATGGCCGTCAGGAGCTTGTTGAGGGGATAGGAGATCTTGATCATGGATGCGTCCGCGCTCATGGATGCACCCAGACCGTCGCACAGCCGGTGATCCACTCGGCGACTCCCTCGTAGGCGAGCACGTCGCCCTTCCATCCCGGCACGGCGCCGAGGAGGGCGATCCAGTTCCGGATCTCCTGGCCGCCATTGCCGCCGTCCCGCTCGATCTCCTCCCACGTGAGCCGGGCCAGCGGCTCGATGTCGCCGCGGGCCACGTGATCGAGCACGCGCAGGTCGAACTCGGGATTGATGCGCCCCGTCTCCGGCGTCCCTACCCAGTGGGAGATCCCGCCCGTGGCCACGAGGGCCACGCGCTCGCCGCTCGGCCGGGCGCGGATGAAGTCGCCCACGAAGGCTCCGACCTGATGGCACCGCCGTGGGGTAGGCAGGGGAGGCGCCGCGCAGTTCGTGTACACCGTCACCAGGGGCACCTCGCCTCCGGGCATCAGGAAATGGAGCGGCACCGAGAGCTCGTCCCAGCTCTCGATGTCATGGGAATAGGCGAAATCGATGCCCGCGGCGAGGCCTGCCTCGAGCAGCGCCATGGCCCACTCCGGATTCCCGCGGAGCGTGCGGGCCGGGATGCGCATGAAGGCAGCCCCGCCCTCGCTCGGCGCCTCGTAGGAGCCGGCGAGGCCGATGCAGAAGGCGGGCAGGTTGTCGTAGGCGAAGTTCTGGAGGTGGTCGTTCACGAACATCACGAGGAGATCCGGGCGGGCGGCCTGGAGTCGCCGTCCCGCTTCGCGGAAGCCCGCGTAGAGGCGATCCCGCTGCTCGGGCTTCGAGACCTCCGGCTTCCCCGTAATGAGCGGTGCGTGCGCGGTCAGTGCCGCCCCGACGATCTCAGCCATGTCCCCTCCGGTGCTCCGGCCGTGCTGCTTGGTCCGGGCTATGGTAGTCCATCCCGGAGTCCTTGAGAAGATGGCTGGCCTGGACTATTCGCGAGACAACGCCACCCTCACCCTGCCCTCTCCCTCGGAGAGGGAGAGGGATTCATTTTGATCCCTCGCCCCCGCAGGGGGAGAGGGCAGGGTGAGGGGGAGGCCAGGATGCGGTATGCGCGTTCGCGAGTAGTCCAGGCTGGGACAGGGCTCACGGGGCTCCCGCCTTCGTGATAGGGTTACGCGCGACTGAATCGCGACCGCCACCCAGAGACGATCGAGAGGAGGCAGTGATGGCACACGGATTCGCAATGTTCGCGGCCACGGCGCCCGAGGTCATTCGCGCCTCCGCGCGGGAGGCGGAAGCGCTCGGCTATGGCTCGTTCTGGGTCAATCATCCCGGCTCCACCGACGGGCTGGCGTCCCTCGCTCAGGCCGCCGGCGAGACGCGGCGCATCGAGCTGGGCATCGGCGTCATCCCGCTCCACACGCGCCCGCCGGCCAGCATCGTGCAGGGCGTCAAGGCCACGGCGCTGCCGCTGGATCGGCTGCTCCTCGGAGTGGGAAGCCCCAACCCGAAATCGCTGGCCCGAGTGCGCGAAGGCATCGCCGAGCTGCGCGGGAAGCTGTCGACGCGGCTCATCGTGGCCGCCCTCGGGCCCAAGATGTGCCATCTGGCCGGCGAGGTTGCCGACGGCGTGCTCTTCAACTGGCTGACGCCCGAGCATGCCCGCCTCTCGGCCGACTGGGTGCGCGCCGGCGCCACGGCGGCGGGCCGCACGCCGCCCACCCTCTACGCCTACGTCCGTCTCGCTCTCGGGCCGGCGGCCATCGAGCGACTGGGAGAGGAAGGGGCGCGCTACGCGGCGATCCCGGCCTATGCGAGCCACTTCGAGCGCATGGGCGTCAAGCCGGTGGAGACAGCGATCGCGGCGCAGACGGCCAAGGACGTTCCGCCCGCCCTCGCCAAGTGGCGGGGCGCCGTGAACGAGATCGTGCTGCGTGCCATCACGGCCAAGGACACGGTCGAGGAGAATGTGGCGCTGCTCCAAGCGGCCCGCCCGGCCTAGCTCATGCTACGCTTCGAGCAAGCGCCAAAGAAAGTGAGCGGGAGGTGAGACTCGATGCTGACCCGTGAGGACAATGATCTCTTGACGAGAGTGGGGCCGGGCACGCCCATGGGTGCCCTCTTGCGCGAGTACTGGATGCCCGTGGTGCAGTCGCGCGAGGTAGAGTCCGGCGGGAAGGTCAAGCGCGTCCAGCTCCTCGGCGAGCGCATGGTCGTCTATCGCGCCAAGCAGGGCCAGCCCGGGCTCATCGGCGAGTTCTGCCCGCACCGGGGCGCCTCGCTCTACTTCGGCCGTGTCGAGGAGGCGGGGATGCGCTGCGTCTATCACGGCTGGCAGTACGGCCTGGACGGGCAATGTCTCGAAATGCCCTGTGAGCCCGCCGAGTCGAGCTTCGCCTCCAAGGTGCGTCACGTCGCCTATCCCTGCGTGGACCAGGGCGGGGTGATCTGGGCCTACATGGGACCGACGAGTCCGCCCCCGCCTTTGCCCGCGCTCGAGTGGACGCTCCTACCGGAGAGCAACACCTTCATCTCGAAGCGCGTCCAGGAGTGCAACTGGTTCCAGGCTCTCGAGGGCGGCATCGATTCCAGCCACATCTCCTTCCTCCACGCGCCGCTGCATCACACGGACAGCGAGGTCACGCGCGAGCTCGACCGCGCGAGCTTCGGAGTGGGCGAGGCGGTGCAGACGGCCGATCGCGCCCCGCGTTTCGAGGTCGTGGATACGGACTACGGCGTCTTGATCGGCGCGCGCCGAAGCTGGCCGGACGGCCGGCACTACTGGCGAATCACGCAGTTCCTCTTGCCCTTTCACACCATGCCGCCCACGGACCGGGACGAGAGGATCGTCCAGTCGCACATCTGGGTGCCCATGGACGACACGCACGTCGTCAACTGGATGGTGACCTGGCATCCGGACCGTGCCCTGACCCCGGAGGAGCGCCAGATCCATCTGGAGGGCAAGGGCGCGCACGTCTGCGATTTCGCGCCGGCGACTTCCGAGCCCTATGGCGATATCCGCACCGCCCTCAACCGCGACAACGACTACGGCATGGACTGGGACGTCCACCGCGGCAAGATGTTCTGCGGCATTCCGGGCTTCGGCGTGCAGGATCAGGCGATACAGGAGAGTCAGGGGACCGTCGTCGATCGCACCCAGGAGCGTCTGGGCACGAGCGATGCTGCCATCATCCAGGTACGCAAGCGCCTGCTCGGCGCGGCCCGGGCTCTCTTCGAGCGGGGCACGCCGGCGCCCGGGCGCAATCCCGAGTCCTTCCTGGTGCGCTCGGCCTCGGTCCTCCTGCCGCCCGGCGCGAGCTGGGTGGACGGTGCCCTGCCGCGCATCGTGGTCAAGCCGGGCGCGCAGCTCACCCTCGCCTGAGCGCCTCTCCCAGCACACCCATGGCGGTGCGGATGGCCGGTCGGGTTGCCCTGATCACCGGCGGAGGAGGCGGGATCGGCGAGGCGACCGGGCGCCTCTTCCTGGAGGAAGGCGCCGCCGTCGTCCTCGTAGACACCGACAAGGTGGCCGTGGAGACAGCCGCAGCCGGGATGACCAAGGCGGTGCCCGGCGCCCGCGTGCTCGCGCTGGTCGCCGATCTCACCTCCGAGTCCGAGGCCCGGCGCGCCATCGACGATTCCCTGGCTCGCTTCGAAGCCCTGCACACGCTGGTCAATGTCGCCGGCGTTCGCGTCTATCGGCCTCTGGCCGAGGCTGACGCGACGGGCTGGGAGTTCATCATCGGCGTGAA
This sequence comes from Candidatus Methylomirabilota bacterium, assembly GCA_036002485.1. Taxonomy (NCBI): domain Bacteria; phylum Methylomirabilota (SeqCode); species Candidatus Methylomirabilota bacterium. Next base: position 63,081 of record DASYTI010000035.1, read on the forward strand.
CGTGCTCGCCACCGCGTATTGCTGCAAGGCCGCCCTGCCCGCCCTGCGCGCCACGGGGCGGGGGACCATCGTCAACGTCTCCTCCGTGTACGGCGTCATGGGACGCGCGGGCATGGGCCAGTACGACACGACCAAGGCCGCCGTGCTCGGCTTCACGCGCGCCCTCGCCGTCGAGGAAGCGCCCCACGGCATCCGCGTCAATGCCGTCTGTCCGGGCGGAACCATCACGCCCTATCACGTCCGCCGCGCGGCGGGCCGGGGAGTCTCCGAGGCCGAGCTGCGCGCGCAGCGGAGTCAGGACAATCTCCTCGGCCGCTGGGCGGAGCCGCGGGAGATCGCCTTCCCCATTCTGTTTCTCGCCTCCGACGAGTCGTCGTTCATCACCGGCGCCACCCTCATGGTGGACGCCGGCAAGTCCATCTTTAGCTAGGAGCATTGGCAGCGGTGGCTGGGCGTGCCGGCCTCAGAACGATGTCCAATACACGCGCATCATGGTGTTCGGCCGCGACGCTGACCAGGCGCGCGCCGTCGTGGTCGCGATTGCCGGGTAGGCGTTCCACAATGTCGCTTACTTCTCCGGCACCTACGACGCGCTGGTGTCCGCCCTCAAGTAGTGACACCCCCTGAGCCGCAATGGCCGGGCGGCGCGGCATCCCGAGCCACCCCGCGACCGAGAAGACACCTTATGTTATCTACGCTCTGATCACGGTGCTCTCCGCCCTCGAGCAGGTGCTGCACGAGCTTGGTCAACCGGTGCCTGAGACACGAACTCGGCTTCCTCAGTTCAGCGTGCGTTCGCCAGCCGCCGCCGGCCGGCGGCAACTATGGGCCAGAGCCCCAGACCGACCAGCGCGAGCGTCGCCGGGAGAGGGACCTTCGGAATCGTGCTGAGGTTGAAGTGTCCGAGCGTTCCATCAGCGTTGAGGGCCTCGTAGGTGAACGTGAACATCCCTCCGGCGGCGTTCGGAAATATCTCGACCCAGCGGCTGTTGTTGCTTGGGTCGGTGTCGATCACCGTATCCATGGCGCCGGGCACTGGCCCGCCGATGAAGTATGTGCCGGCTAGGAACCACCGGGCGCCGGGATTCAGCGCAGGATCCAGGTCGTCGACCCGGGCTTGAAGCAGGTGGTCGATGTTCGTCGCGCCCGGATGGCCCGGATCGGGGGGCATCGCCCCACCGCCAGGAAGGGCCCCCCCGGGAAAGTTCAGCTCTCCGTGATCCCGGTGAAGGCCGGGGCCAAGAGCGGCGTACGGAGACCCCATGTGATCGTGGGCTGCCACTGAGAACAGCACAGGATCGAGCTCGGGTACAGGCCCGTAGAAGCTCTGGTCCTGATTGTGCGCCGGCGAGTAGCTGTCCTCCCCGCCGGGCATCGCGACGTGCAGCGGTGGCGGCCCGAACAAGTACGTGTGCTTGAGGTCCGATTTTCCGATCAGGGTCGTCTGGGATCCCCGCTCTCCCTGACGGTACAGGAAGAACGCGATGTGCGGGTGCGGACCGACCTCCTGAGGATGCATGGTGCCAGGGAGATTGGGTTGAGGGGGAAGGTTGTGGGGGTGGTTGAAGGCCCCCTCCTGTCCCGTGAAGCCGTTGGGAAACGCGGGCGAGATGTTGGCGGCGATCCAGGGATTGGCTGCCGTCTCGATCACCGGGAAAAGCCAGGGGATCGGATTCTTGCCGACGTTTCTGGCGGTGGAGTTGAGGGTGAAGCCCACGATCATCTGTCCCGGCCCGCCGCCGGGCACCGGGTCGCCACCGTAGTTCGACTTCTGCACATTCGCAGGCTCCGGCCCCCGCCACGGCCTCCTCCCGACTTCGGCGAGCAGATCGAGGCCTACGAGCGCGAGGTCGACGGGAAGCGCGACGGCAGGGGTGACGGGTCGAGCGAGGCCCGCCATGGAGACGGAGACGGCGACGATCGCCAGCGCGCGAAGGCCTTTGCGACCAGCCGTCCTTGCGCGTGTCCACTTCTGCGGGGGGAGGCCGAGCACGCCAAGCACTCGCGCCGATCGTCGAGGTGAGCCGGCCGTCAGCCGATCATCAGTGGTGGCCATATCGCCCTCCTCTGCCGGACGCAGCAAGGTCACAATCTCTGAACGAAGACCGTACACAAACAGACGCTCGCCTGGACCTACCGGGCGGCGACGATGTAGGAGCAGGTGGTCAAGGAATGCACGAACGTCGAAGGTTCGACATGGGCGTATCGGCCCCAACGCGAGACCGAGCCGGATTGTCGCAACGAGGAATTCCACGAATACAGAAAGGTTGCCAGCTACGTAGAGCTTGTGGTGGGTCCGTTCCAGAGGCATCGTTGCCCCCCGCGGAAGGCCGGCCCAGTCAGCTGGAGGGATTTCACCGATTTCGTAATTACAGAAGCACGAGTTATGCCTCCAACTTCTTGGCCAGAATCTCAGAGGCTTAGAGATCGCGTGCCGGGGCCAATCAGAAAAATTGGAAAGAAATCTGACAGAGACGGTAGGCTCGACGGAGCTAGCCGACGTGCCTGTAACACCACCCGTCGATATGATTCAAACTGACTACTACGGATCGTGGAAGACTTCTTGACAGCGGTGGCCCAGAGCAACCAAGGATCTACTAAGAATGTTGCCAGCGCCCGCATCTGCTGCGGAGACCTCCAGCCTGCGAACCTCTCACCCACTGAATATCTGGGTATCAGGGTGCGGTAGAAGCCTTGCTCCGTTACCTATCTGGAGGTCCGAGGTCAATCTAGGTATGGGAAGAAGTTCGCTCTGGCGAACATGGACGATGCATCCCGCAAGCGCGTGAAGCGGATAGACCCAAAGAGAAGAGTCCGAAGCGCCTCACCCTCGACCTCCCCGAACGTGTCAGCGCGCCGCGGGCACCTTGTCGGCGAGCCAGTCGAGGCCGAGATCGTTGAGCTTGGCGCGCGTCGGGTAGCCGGTGGCGGGGTCGCACCCGGCAAGCTGGTAGTAGCTGTCGCGCGCGCGCTCGAACTCCTCGGTGGTCAGGGCCACGCCCGCCGTCGGGCCCGTGCCCCCGAGCGGCTGGAAGAGCTTCTTGGGCAGCGTGTCGGCCGACTTGCCCATGCCTTCGCGGGCATTG